>NZ_VPEJ01000059.1:0-2936 GCF_013417245.1 Acinetobacter sp. YH16042 | reverse complement strand
ATACAACTGTTTGGGTGTTGTATAGTCAAGCCTCACGAGCAATTAGTATTGGTCAGCTTCATGCGTCACCGCACTTCCACATCCAACCTATCAACGTCGTAGTCTTCAACGGCTCTTTAGTGGACATAAAGTCCAAGGGAAATCTTATCTTGAGGTAGGCTTCCCGCTTAGATGCTTTCAGCGGTTATCCCTTCCGAACATAGCTACCCGGCGATGCGACTGGCGTCACAACCGGTACACCAGAGGTTCGTCCACTCTGGTCCTCTCGTACTAGGAGCAGATCCTCTCAAATTTCCAGCGCCCACGGTAGATAGGGACCGAACTGTCTCACGACGTTCTAAACCCAGCTCGCGTACCTCTTTAAATGGCGAACAGCCATACCCTTGGGACCTGCTTCAGCCCCAGGATGAGATGAGCCGACATCGAGGTGCCAAACACCGCCGTCGATATGAACTCTTGGGCGGTATCAGCCTGTTATCCCCAGAGTACCTTTTATCCGTTGAGCGATGGCCCTTCCATACAGAACCACCGGATCACTAAGACCTACTTTCGTACCTGCTCGACTTGTGGGTCTCGCAGTTAAGCGCGCTTTTGCCTTTATACTCTACGCGTGATTTCCGACCACGCTGAGCGCACCTTCGTACTCCTCCGTTACTCTTTAGGAGGAGACCGCCCCAGTCAAACTACCCACCAGACATGGTCCTCGTCCCGGATAACGGGACAGAGTTAGAACCTCAATATTACCAGGGTGGTATTTCAAGATTGGCTCCACCGAAACTAGCGTCTCGGTTTCAAAGCCTCCCACCTATCCTACACAAGTAAGATCAAAGTTCAATGTCAAGCTGCAGTAAAGGTTCACGGGGTCTTTCCGTCTAGCCGCGGGTACACCGCATCTTCACGGCGATTTCGATTTCACTGAGCCTCTGCTGGAGACAGCGCCCCCATCATTATGCCATTCGTGCAGGTCGGAACTTACCCGACAAGGAATTTCGCTACCTTAGGACCGTTATAGTTACGGCCGCCGTTTACTGGGGCTTCGATCAAGAGCTTCGCTTACGCTAACCCCATCAATTAACCTTCCAGCACCGGGCAGGCATCACACCCTATACGTCCACTTTCGTGTTTGCAGAGTGCTATGTTTTTAATAAACAGTTGCAGGGGCCTGGTTTCTGTGGCTGCTCTCAGCTCAGGAAGCAAGTTCCATCACCAAAAGCAGCGTACCTTCTCCCGAAGTTACGGTACCATTTTGCCTAGTTCCTTCAGCAGAGTTCTCTCAAGCGCTTTGGTCTACTCGACCTGACCACCTGTGTCGGTTTCGGGTACGATTCCAGTGTAACTGAAGCTTAGAGACTTTTCCTGGAAGTATGGTATCAGCCACTTCACTGTACAAGTACAGCTTGCTGTCAGATCTCAGCATAGAGTACCCCGGATTTGCCTAAGATACATGCCTACTTCCTTTCACCTGGACAACCAACGCCAGGCTGACTTAACCTTCTCCGTCCTCTCATCGCATTACACTGAAGTATTGGAATATTAACCAATTTCCCATCGACTACGCCTCTCGGCCTCGCCTTAGGGGTCGACTCACCCAGCCCCGATTAACGTTGGACTGGAACCCTTGGTCTTTCAGCGAACGGGTTTTTCACCCGTTTTGTCGTTACTCACGTCAGCATTCGCACTTCTGATACCTCCAGCAGACTTCTCAATCCACCTTCATCGGCTTACAGAACGCTCCCCTACCACTTACACTAATGTGTAAATCCGCAGCTTCGGCATATAGTTTTAGCCCCGTTACATCTTCCGCGCAGGCCGACTCGACTAGTGAGCTATTACGCTTTCTTTAAAGGGTGGCTGCTTCTAAGCCAACCTCCTAGCTGTCTATGCCTTCCCACATCGTTTCCCACTTAACTATAATTTTGGGGCCTTAGCTGGCGGTCTGGATTGTTTTCCTCTTGACTACGGACGTTAGCACCCGCAGTCTGTCTCCCGGATAGTACTCATTGGTATTCGGAGTTTGCATCGGTTTGGTAAGTCGGGATGACCCCCTAGCCGAAACAGTGCTCTACCCCCAATGGTATTCGTCCGAGGCGCTACCTAAATAGCTTTCGGGGAGAACCAGCTATCACCGAGTTTGATTAGCCTTTCACCCCTATCCACAAGTCATCCCCTGGCTTTTCAACGACAGTGGGTTCGGTCCTCCAGTTAGTGTTACCCAACCTTCAACCTGCTCATGGATAGATCACCCGGTTTCGGGTCTACACCCAGCAACTAAACGCCCTATTAAGACTCGATTTCTCTACGGCTCCCCTAATCGGTTAACCTTGCTACTGAATGTAAGTCGCTGACCCATTATACAAAAGGTACGCAGTCACCAAACAAGTTGGCTCCCACTGCTTGTATGCATGCGGTTTCAGGATCTATTTCACTCCCCTCACAGGGGTTCTTTTCGCCTTTCCCTCACGGTACTGGTTCACTATCGGTCAGTCAGGAGTATTTAGCCTTGGAGGATGGTCCCCCCATATTCAGACAAGGTTTCACGTGCCTCGCCCTACTCGACATCATTATCTAAGCCCTTTCGCGTACAGGACTATCACCTACTATGGTCGCACTTCCCAGAGCGTTCCACTAAAGCTTAGATAACTTAATGGGCTTTTCCCCGTTCGCTCGCCGCTACTGAGGGAATCTCAATTGATTTCTTTTCCTAAGGGTACTGAGATGTTTCACTTCCCCTCGTTCGCCTCATAAACCTATGTATTCAGTTTATGATACCCGCCTTATAGCGGGTGGGTTTCCCCATTCAGAAATCTCCGGATCACAGGATATTTGCCGCCTCCCCGGAGCTTATCGCAGGCTATTACGTCTTTCATCGCCTCTGACTGCCAAGGCATCCACCACATGCACTTAATTACTTGACTATACAACCCCAAACAGTCGTC
>NZ_VPEJ01000058.1:0-4266 GCF_013417245.1 Acinetobacter sp. YH16042 | reverse complement strand
ACTATCTCTTTTTTGTGTTTTGGTATTTTCTTATTTAAAGTATTAATTAGCTTATTTCTTTCTTTGTGATTTTCTACGTCTATAACTGAGCTAATATTATTCTCATAATTAACAACTTCACAAAATGCGTTAAATAGTTTTTTATCTGCATAGTGATAGTATGTTTTGTATGCTCTTTTATCTGCTAATGCGTTGAATGTAAGATAATTAAGTTCTAGTCGCCCTTTATCTTGATGCTGCACCCAAAGGACCGGGGGACGGTTCTCAGGTGCGATTTCTGCGAACATCATTTCTTCAAATTCTGACATGATTTTATTTTTTAAATCTTCGTCGATGTCTTTTTCTTCAAACGAAAGAACGCCCGCTGTGTATGGGTGAGAGAAGTTTTTTGATTGAATATATTCGTTAAAGTTTAAAATATCTTTCTCTGTTGTTGTAGATAAAACTTTTATATATTGTTGTTCTTCTATTTTGTCTTTACGCAATAAATAAGATAATGAGTTTTTAACGTTTCTCTGTTTGTTTTTACCTCCTATCTGTTTGTGTATCATTATAAACCTCTTTTATTTTTTCTATATCCTCTGTTAGTTCTTCAAACAAATAAGCGAATTGCTCACCGTTGGCGCTGTTAATAAAAAAATCAATATTAGCATTAATTTTTTTAGCGATTTGATTAATGTTATTAGATATATTATTTAATAGAAATAGATATTCTTTATTTCCGTTATTTTTTATTTTATTTTTTAATATTGCAGATTTATTTAAAAGTAACGCTCTTATAGCTGCTGCTCTTTTTAAATCTAATTTTTCAGCTAACAATTCAACTTCTGTTAATTCTTCGTCACTTAAACATAAAGAAATAAAATTTTTACGTTGATAGCGATCTTTATATGTTTTTTTATCTTCAATGAGAATTTTTAAATTGCTCAAATTTGCCATGTTTTTTTCCTTGTGTTTTATGTTTTGACCTTCAGGGGATTGAAGGGGCGAAGCCCCTCACAAGTAACGTAATACGAAGTATTGCGCTAACTTGCTATCTAAGGTATCCCTTACTTAAGAAATAAGATATTTTGCTTTATTGTCAATACATAAACCCCAAAATCAAAACCGATCTTGAGGTCTTTTTTCTTCTAGTTCGCTCCGCTCACTGCTACGCACTTAATTATAATCCATAGACAACTATCTGATTGTTACCAGAATAATCCTTATCCAATATATATTTAATATTAAATGTTCCTATTTCTTTATTTTTAAACTGATTTGTAAAATCTCTAAACTCTATATCGTTAGGAATTAATTCCTGATAATTTTCGATTAATACACCACTTATTGAAATCTTAACCGCTGCCTCACAAGTTCTAGTTTTATTTTTATTATCATATGCAACCTCTCGAACAGCCAACAATTGAGTATCTGCATTTTGGGTCAACGATATATCCAATGGAATAATTATGTCTTTGAAGTCTCCATTTTTATAATCATAATCAGTCAATTTTTCATAAACTAACGACGCTGGTTCATTTGGATCTAACCGTTGCTTAGCAACAAAAGCCTTATCATATTGTGATTTATAAGCTTGATTTACTAACGCGTTAGCTTCTACTGATTTACACTCAATCGGAATATCATTAGCTAATGATATGATTGGATAACAGATTGTTATTAGAGTAATTGTAGAAAAAATAAGGTGATTTTTAGGCATAACAAACCTCAAAAAAGGAATAAATAATGGATAAGATCATTTCATACTGGAAAGAATATAACATTGCACATTATGATGAAAAGAAAAGATTTTACGTGATATACGGTAAGTATAACCACTTAAATAACGAAGAAGAATCAAGAAAATGCCTAGGTCTTCATTGGGAGGACTACCCAAAGTCTAGATCTGTTTTAGCCCCTATGGTTGTAACAGCAGAAATAAAGAACTCAATTCTGGCTGGATTATTAAAAGATGGATTAGATAAAAAAAATAAAGTAGACCTTGAGAAAATACTTAAAGCTATCGAATACTTTAAAGACGAGGATTTGAAAGATAGCTATTAAGCTCAACGCTGAGAGCTGACAAAACTTGTTTTTGTTAGTTTGAAGCGTTCAAAAAGGTTTGCTTTGCTAACGCCCAAAAAACCACCCCTTTGGGGCTGTTATCTGATATGGTTAAGGCAATCACTTGACAAACTTTTTTGATGTATTAAAACATAAGAAAACAGAAACCCTATTGCTTTGAGTTTGGCGACCGTAGCAACAGGGTTTCAGAGAAAAAGGACTGCTTTATGTTTAACAACGATAATAGACAAAATTTTATAAGTCAAATGCCAATGAAGCCCTACTGTTCTGACGATTTAAGTAATGGGTTAAGAATTAGAAAAAAAGAAAAAGCGCTAGAAATGCTTTACATACAAGCTAATCAACCAGCTATACAAACTTGCTTGCTATTCGATCTAGATGAAGAAAATTGTTTTTATAAATTTGAAGAAGTTAACTTGCCTGTTCCTCACTTTATAACGAAAAGCCCCAAATCTGGCAGGTGTCATTATGGTTATATTTTGAAGAACGGGGTTTGTAAAACACAACAAGCAAAATTAAAACCGTTACGCTATGCCTCCGCAGTAGAAAACAGCATAGCAAACAGATTAGGTTCAGACCCTAACTATGTAGGGCTTATTACTAAAAACCCGTTAAATAGTCATTGGTCGCCTTGGTGGTCTGGTGCTGAATTGTATGATCTCGATTATCTCGCTGATTTTGTCGATTTAAATCAACCTAAAAGCGTTAAAGCTGAAAATTACGGATTAGGTCGCAATGTTAACCTTTTTGATGATCTGCGAGCTTGGTCTTATAAACGAGTTTTAGGGTTTAAATCTTCATCATCATTTGAACAATGGATGAAAGAAGTTGAGAGACAAGCGATCAACCTCAACGCTGTTTGTAATCAGCAAAACCCTTTGCCATTCAATGAAATAAAAGCGACAGCCCGAAGTATAGGCAAATGGACATGGAAAAATTTTGACGTTGCTAAGTTTTCAGAGATACAAAGCGCAAGGGGAAAAAAGAATCTAGGAAAGAAAAAAAATAACTATAAAAAACAAAGCGAAATATTGAATATGCTTGATTTTTTAGGAGGTAAAAAATGAGAGTAAACAGAGACGGATTAACACAAAAAGAGTTAGCAAAAAAATTTAATGTCTCAATAACAACAGTAATAAAATACACTGCTATAGACAGAGAAGATTACGAGAAAGAGGCATTAAATCGTCGCAAAACAGCGTATGAGCTACGAGAGAAGGGGCTGAGTTGGAAAGAGGTAGCGGAAGCTATGCAATGCTCTTATAACGCTGTAACGTCTCTAGCGAAGCGATACAAGCAACAAGATCTAAAAGAGAGCGTTTAGCTCTCTTTTGTTATGTGGTTCTTATAATAACTAAATAAAAAACTAAGCGTTTTTTTCATGTCTTGAATATCAGATTTTAAATCTTCGTCGTCTTTCAATTTTGTTTTGTTGCCCTTGCGTTTCTTCTTGTTTTTTAAAGAATTTTGAGACTTTTTGAGTGATGCTTTTTTTGAGTTCTTGAGTTCGTTTAAATCGCTCGATATTGTCAAAAAATAATCTAAAAAATCTGTCAACATATCTGTTTGATAGTCTAATTCTTCTTCTAATTCTTTTAGATTTCTCATTAATATATTGTTGTTCTCTACTTCTATCTTCGAATTTCGAATAAATAGATTGTTGTTCTTGATTAATGTTTTCAATTTCGCTTCCAATGCTTCTAATTCTTTGTTCTCTTGTTCTTTCTTCTGTTTTATCGCTTCTATTATTCTGCTCATTGTTTAAATTCTCTTTATTAAAATCATTATTAAAATTAAGAAAAATAAATTCATTCCTAATAAGGCTATTATTATTACTTGATATTTCAGATCTAACATCCTGAATGTCATTTGTTCTCTTATTGTTTTGTTCATTGCTATTCTTATTTTCGTTCTGTGTTCTTTTAAAGCGTTTTTTATTTCTACTTGTTCTTTTGCTAAGCTCTGCGTCAAAAACGCTCGTGTGCTCTCTGAGTGCGTTTTTAACGTACTCTCGATCTGCTCTGTGATCGATTCTTGATTCTTCGTTATAAGTTTTGTAATCTCTGCTCTGTTCATAGATATCTCCTTTTAACCTTACAGGCTTATCTTCTTCGCTAAATTTAATAGATATATAATTATCACCTGTACGATTTATAATTATATTTTTCTCTTTAGTTAAAAAATCAATTAATTCTTTTC
>NZ_VPEJ01000057.1:0-4271 GCF_013417245.1 Acinetobacter sp. YH16042 | reverse complement strand
TAAACGCGGCCATAACAGCGGAATGACACCGGTAAACCGAAAGGCAGGAACAGGAGAGCGCACGAGGGAGCCACCAGGGGGAAACGCCTGGTATCTTTAAGTCCTGTCGGGTTTCGCCACCACTGATTTGAGCGTCAGATTCTGTGATGCTTGTCAGGGGGGCGGAGCCTATGGAAAACCGGCAACGCCGCGGCCTTTTCTTTTGCCTCTCGATCCTCTCTCATTGCCTGTGCCTTAATGTCTCCGTTCCCTCCGCTCGCCGCAGCCGAACGACCGAGCGTAGCGAGTCAGTGAGCGAGGAAGCGGAATATCCCCGGACTTATCTTCGGCACCGTACGCGCCAGTGCTGCATTTTTTAATACGATGCAGGATAGGGCTAACGCCGCAAAGTGACGTCACCTGACGTTCCTGGATTACAAAGGTTAAAGCAGCGGACAGGAAATGTTTTGTGCCCACAGCTATGCTGGCTTATTCACAAAACAGCGGGACAAGATGTGTTTTTGGAGTACCGCCGGCCCGCTAAAGACTCCTGGTTAGCTCCCGCATGTTTGCTATCTTTTTGCTACCATTTTGCTACTTTTTTGCTATCTCCAGAGTCTTCTGGTCTTTCGGTTGCTATCCTTTTGCTACTTTTTTGCTATCAAAATGCTACCTCTCCCTTCTTGCAATAAATGACCAAGGCACGTTAGCGATGTATACATCGCCGCGCCGCAAGGGTGCCCCTTCCGAATCCCGTTCATCACTGCGTGCTGATTCATCCACGTTAAATCCGACCCCCTTAGCAATAAATCCAGCCATGCCTGACGGCCTGGCCAACGCCTCACGGCCGCACAGTAAACTGCACACCCGTGAGGCGTTATTCGTGAGGTTCAGTGGTGCTTTTGGGCGTCCAGCCGGATTTTAGCCGCTAAAATCCCGGCCATGCATGTGTGTGCATAGCCATGCAGACGCGCCAGAATCATCAGGCGCGTTTTTTCACGATATAGGCACAGGGAAGTGTCGGAAACAGGCAGGAAGACCCAGAAACGCCCTGAGAGCCTCTCAGGCGGTGCACGCAACGGATGTTATGGTAAATCTGCCTCACAGACTGGTACAAAAAAAGCCCCGCAGGGCTTTTTTGCTATGAGTTAGCCATATTTTCTTGCGAATTTTTCATCGGAATCGCATAGATAAATAATAAACTCAATAAACGCGATGATCGCGGGTATGAATGTCCAGCAAAAAATTAGATACAGGAATCCCTGTCCTATTTTACCTAAGTAAAATTTATGTACGCCAAATCCACCAAGGAAGAATGCTAAGAAAGATGATGGCGGTGGAGGTCAATTTTGAGCAGGGTGCGATTGGCCCGATGCACAATCACCCGCATGAACAGCTTACCTATGTGCTCTCCGGGGAGTTCGAGTTTACGATAGGTGAAGAAAAGCAGATCGTGACGGCGGGCGATACGCTCTATAAAGCGCCGCACGTGATGCACGGCTGCATTTGCCTGAAGCCCGGCACCCTTCTGGATACCTTTACGCCGGTGCGCGACGATTTCCTGAAATAAAAAAAGGCGCTGAATCAGCGCCTTTTTAATATCGTCGTTACTCTGTTGCTGGCGTTACGGCCGTTATCGGCTCTGGCAACGGATTACGCGAGAGCATTGCCTCACGCAGCAGCACGCTGCCGCAGGCAAACAGGCCGCCCAGAATCCCTGCCAGCAGCACAATCAGGGCTTTGCCCGGACCGTCTTTTTTCACCGGCAGTGACGGTGAAAGCTGATACCTGAAGGGTTCAAGCTTCACGTCTTCCACGGACAGTTTTTGCAACTGAGTCAGATAGTATTCACGGTTCTGGAAATCCGCATTCAGCTCGGCCACGTCCTTCAGATTCTTTTCAATCTGCAGCTTTTGCGCAATACCGTCAGCACCCAGCGCCACGGAGTAGTCAGGATCGTCTTTTACCGCCTGTCCGTTGCTGTAAACCGGCTTCTTAATGCCTGCCGCGTTCGCCACTTCCAGCGAATAGTTGAGGCGCTGCAGGTTGGTGTTGTGGATATTGGTCAGACGCACGCGATCCAGCTCCAGCTGCTGCTGAACGACTTTCGTTTTCAGCGTGATCTGGTTACGGATATTTTCCATCGTCTCCTGCTCAACAATGCGGGAGATATAGTTGATGTAACCTTCCAGAACCGTCTGCGCGTCTCCCGCCGTCGGGGCGGTAAAGCTCAGCGTCCATGAGGTATACGGCGCTTTGTCTGCGTCTTTAACCTGCGTGTTATCTGTCGCTTTCATTTTCTCAGCAATATTCACCACCGCGCGATGCAGCTCCAGCGGGTCTACCTCGGTGCCTTCCAGCTGAGACATCACGTACGGGGAGGTTTTCATGTACTCTTCGAGCAGCGACTGCGACTGAAACTTTTTGATGAACAGGTTAAACACGTCTCCACGGCTCACCTTCGCGTCGACGTCCAGCACCTGCAGCGTCACCATCATCTGGCGCAGCGTGTTCCACTGCGTCTGCTCGGCCGGCGTGATCACGGCTTTACTGGTCCATTTTTGCGGGATTAAAAACGCAATGGCCAACCCTACTACGGCGAACGCCAGGACGATCGTCACAATACGTTTTTTGGCTGCCAGAAGTACGTCTAACAACCCCAGGAGATCTATCTCTTTGGTGCTTACCGCCGGAGTGGCATAACGGGGAAAATCGAGGTCCGTGTTTTTCTTGAAATCCATCGCTGACATAACCGTTCTTCTTTTTGGAGCGCAGTAAATTTCTGCCTGATTGGTTGCAGTGGTCGGATGATACAAGAAAGTAAGAATAATCTGAACGCCAGATTGATCTATCTGTAGACCGACTATCAGATTTAGGGAAGGTGCGAACAAGTCCCTGATATGAGATCATGTTTGTCATCTGGAGCCATGGAACAGGGTTCATCATGAGTCATCAACTTACCTTCGCCGACAGTGAATTCAGCAGTAAGCGCCGTCAGACCAGAAAAGAGATTTTCTTGTCCCGCATGGAGCAGATTCTGCCATGGCAAAACATGGTGGAAGTCATCGAGCCGTTTTACCCCAAGGCTGGTAATGGCCGGCGACCTTATCCGCTGGAAACCATGCTACGCATTCACTGCATGCAGCATTGGTACAACCTGAGCGATGGCGCGATCGAAGATGCTCTGTACGAAATCGCCTCCATGCGTCTGTTTGCCCGGTTACATGAAAGCCAGCATCCGGGCCAAGGTGGAGCACCCATTTCGCATCATCAAGCGACAGTTCGGCTTCGTGAAAGCCAGATACAAGGGGTTGCTGAAAAACGATAACCAACTGGCGATGTTATTCACGCTGGCCAACCTGTTTCGGGCGGACCAAATGATACGTCAGTGGGAGAGATCTCACTAAAAACTGGGAATAACGCCTTAAATGGCGAAGAAACGGTCTAAATAGGCTGATTCAAGGCATTTACGGGAGAAAAAAATCGGCTCAAACATGAAGAAATGAAATGACTGAGTCAACCGAGAAGAATTTCCCCGCTTATTCGCACCTTCCCTAATAGCGCGGCTGCGATTCTACTTTTTTCACCTGAACCTGAAGAGGCGTTTGTGGCTCCGCAGTGTGGGCATGACTTTGCTGTTTCGTGTATTTCCTTGCCGCATCCTCGGCAGTAAACCATTGAACTCATTTTTTATCCTCGAGCTTATTTTTAGTTGGGATGCATAATATCCGATGTTTTATAACGATATGCATCCTATATGCTCGGGTGGGATAGATTTCCATTATGGTGAAGGATCTTCTTGAGATCCTTTCTGTAGCGTCGTAATCTCTTGCTCAGTAAACGAAAAAACCGCCCAGCAAGGCGGTTTTTCGAAGGTTCTCAGAGCTGCAACTCTTTGAACCGTGGTAACTGGCTTATGAGGAGCGCAGTAACCAAATCTGTTCTTTCAGTTTAGCCTTAACAGGCGCATAACTTCAAGACTAACTCCTCTAAATCAGTTACCAGTGGCTGCTGCCAGTGGCGCTTTGTCGTGTCTTTCCGGCTTGGACTCAAGTCGATAGTTACCGGAGAAGACGCAGCGGTCGGACTGAACGGGGGGTTCGTGCATACAGTCCAGCTTGGAGCGAACTGCCTACCCGGAACTGAGTGTCAGGCGTGGAATGAGATAAACGCGGCCATAACAGCGGAATGACACCGGTAAACCGAAAGGCAGGAACAGGAGAGCGCACGAGGGAGCCACCAGGGGGAAACGCCTGGTATCTTTAAGTCCTGTCGGGTTTCGCCACCACTGA
>NZ_VPEJ01000056.1:0-4412 GCF_013417245.1 Acinetobacter sp. YH16042 | reverse complement strand
GAATTTGGTTTACCTGAATCTTATAGAGATTTGAGGAACTTAAAACGAAGAGTTTTGAATAGTTCATTAGATGAAATTAATAAATTTACCGATATAACAGTTGACTATAATCCAATTAAAAAAGGGCGTTCAGTAATTGGCTTTAAATTTATAGTAAAAGAAAAACCAAAGCCCAAATTAGTAGAGCGTCAGCGAGATCAAAACACCATAGACATGTTTTTCAATCTATCCGATGCTCAAATTAACAAGTACAGCACTATTTTATCTCAACTCTCTGAACTATCAGACCTAAGTAACTTTCCTGATTATCCTGCTTTTGCCCTTTGGATCGGTGGCATCTTACGAGATCCGAAAAGTGTAAGGGAGGAAACCGCAAAACGAATTTTTAAAGCTCTGCATAGCAAAACGGATTTTAAACCATGAGAACTAAAGTTGAATTAGCCGCAATGAGTTGTGAAGAACTCAAAGACTATGAGCAAAGTTTACTAGCTCTGTGGACACCAAGAATGGCTCTTGAAAGTGACATTGAAAGGTTCTGCACTCAACGCAGAGAATTATTGGAGGTTTTTAATCAATTAAAAAATCCTGATGCTCCTGAACATGAACGTTTAAAAAATTCTATTTTATCGCTCAAATATAAGATTAAAAAATTAGAAGATAAATTGGATAATCTTATTCAAGATAATCGCTGAAATTATATAGATTTAATTATTCAGATTATTTAAGTAAAACTGTGAAACATTGCCTAATATTTAGGCGTAGAACATGAAAAATCAAGTAAAAAACCCCTGTTCACAGTCAGGGGTTTTTCGAAATGGATTATATTGTTGAATTATAAGAAGTAAAAATTAGCATTTCGTATAAGGTGTATTATGTTAATTTTAGAATTTCTTAAAATTAATTGTCTATAACAAAAAAATTTCATTCCAAATATTAATCATAATTTTTATTAATTTATGAGAAAATGCAGAAAATATAGTAAGTAATTTATACCTAATTATTTTTATAAAATTTTAAGTTTGTAGGAGCATAAATTTTGGAAGTTTACAGACACTCAAGTTATGAGTTCCAAGTTGTTGACAAAATTGGAGCTGGAGGATTTGGTGAAGTATACGAAGTGGCATTACCTACATGTGATTTTAGATATGCACTAAAACGATTTGCTCCACAAAAAAATATTGCTGAAGCTTCTCTATTTTCTGAAGGTGAACTATTAGAAAGATTCCGTCAGGAAATGAGATATCAGACAAATTGTACTCACAAAAATATAGTTTCTATTTGTGTAGTCCATCAAGGCGATGCTCCATTTTTTGTAATGGATCTTGCTGATTCTGACTTGAATAAGCTAATTAAAAAAGACCTTCTTTCTAATGAGGAAAAGATTAAAGTTATTCTAGATGTTCTGGATGGTTTGGAATATCTTCATAATAAAGGACTAGTTCATAGAGATATAAAACCAGAAAATATATTACTTTTTAATGGAGTATATAAAATTTCAGATTTTGGACTAATTAAAAATTTAGCTCCTAATGCACATCCTAACGATGTTATGAGTGCAATTGGTCTATGTCTTGGAACAACACGATACATGGCTCCTGAAGTTGAAGAAGCTGCGCATTATTCGCATCTTTCTGACATTTTTGCACTAGGCGTGGTCATGTCACAATTACACATAACAGAGCTAGCTAGCATCGCAAATAAGTGTACTTCCCAAACGGTTAGGTTCCGATATCAATCGATTGCTGAAATCAGAAACGATATTCTAAGAGTGATAAAATGAAAATTACATTAAGTTGCGTTTCATCTTTTTCAGAAGCAAGAGATAAATTTTCGCCTGAAAGAAGTAAACAGAATGAAGATTCACTAATTGTGCCTCTTAAAAAAAGTAATGGCTTTTTATTTGGGGTTGCTGATGGTTTAGGCTCATATCATGGTGCAAAAGAAGCATCCTATTTCGTTTGTAACTATATTGAAAACCTTCAACAAATTAGTCACGAATACTTAGAACATTCTTTAAAAGAAGAACTCAAAATCAATTTTCAAAATTTTATTCAAAGTCAAAATTCTGAATACATTAAGGCCTCTACAACTCTCTCATTTTGTTTTTTAGATGATAGTGGTTTGAGCATTTGGCATATTGGCGATTGTAGAGTTTATATCAAGCAAGATACTAAATTAATTCAACTTACGAATGATCATACTCAATATCAAAAGTTACTTGATAAAAAAATATATAGTAAAAAGGAGTTAAACGAAAAAAAGATAAGTCAAAGTACTTTAACAAATGCGATTTCATCTTTCATTGATTTAGATAATGACTATACATTTATCCCCTATGACTCTTTAAAAGATGAATATGGAGAAGAAATGTCAGTATTTATAATGTCTGATGGTGCATATCATTTTTGGGATCAAAGAAAAAATTTCAGTAAAGTCACAATGAGCGACACTATTAAATTTACTAATGCTCTAAAAAGAAGGATAGAGAATAAAGGTCCAATTGATGATTACACATTAATTGGAACAAAATTTTATTTAAAATAGAATCTCTTATATGAAGTAGAAAAGCCTAACATTAGTTAGGCTTTTCTACTTCATATACAATTAAAATGTTATGCAAATGCCAATAAATCATCATACGGTCTAATAGTCTGTTCGATGGTTTTACCAGCTTTTTCATAGGCAATTTTCAAATCATATTGATGTTGTAAATTAAGCCAACTTTCAGCATCTCCACCAAAGAATCGTGCTAATCGCAAAGCTGTATCAGCAGTAATACCGCGACGTTCTAATACAATATCGTTAATTCGAGCTGCAGTTACACCTAACTTTCTAGCTAGAGCAGTAGAGCTTAAATTTAGTGGGAGCATGTACTCTTCTTTAAGAATTTCACCTGGGTGAACAGCTCTCATACCATTATGATGGATCATACATATACCTCTCAAAATTAATGGTAATCGACTATCTCAACCTCACTGGGTCCATTATCCGTCCAAACAAAACAGATTCGCCATTGATCATTAATACGAATACTGTGTTGCCCTAAACGATCACGTTCTAATTTTTCTAATCGATTACCTGGAGGAGATCTCAAAAAATCTAAAGTTACTGCTGCATCTAGCATCGTCAATTTTCGGGTAGCAACTTTCAAAATAGCTGAAAATTTAGAACTCTTACCCGTTTCAAATAATTGACGCGTATATTCGCACTTAAAACTTTTTATCAATTGAGATGCCCTTCATATAATATATTGTATATCGATATGCATTATATCACAAGGATACTTTGCTGTGGCTTACAAGAAAGCCACACGGGCTTAATACAAAATCTTTTATTGCAACCTAGATTTAGGTACAAATTGAAACATATAAAAAAGAGCGAAAGCTCCTTTTTTATATGTTTCAATTAATTTTTCTATAGTTAATATCATATCCAGCATCACTTAGCATATGAGCCACAGACATACGCCAGTCTTTATAACCATGGTCTGTATATACGACACCATTTACATCTCCTGGCATTTCAATATGACCTTCCTTTTTTACTAAGCAGATTACTTTTTCACGAGTATATAAACCTATTAATAAACCATGCTCAAAAACAACATTTTGCCTAGCTCTTAATTTGTACTCATCCTCCCCAATAGCTTTTCCCTGATCATCAGGTGTGTATAAAACTATCCCAAACCCAATAGAAGGATCTTTTGTGTAACGTTCTAACTTTTCTATGATTGTAAGGCTAGCATCGTGCTGTTCTCTGAGAACTATTGGCTCAATTAATTGAGCTGATAAAAAAGCTTTTACTTCATTTATCAATGCATCATCATGCCCATGGACAATGAATACTTTAGATGGGGTAACCTTCTTTTCTTTACCTAATAAATTAGGAACTTGCTTTTTAGTTCCTTTTGCATATGTTATTAATTCTTCTGTTATTTCTTTTTGTTTAAGAATCGCGGACTCTAAATCATTAGAATAAAAACCGATCATAACAACACTAGATGCCTGATTTTCAGCCCTTCGTTGAGCAGCTTGTTGCTGTTTTAAAACCTCACCAGATATCTCACTAGAAAACATGCGTAAACGTTCAATATGCTCAATAGGAATTGTACGCCCATTTATTAATATAGGGTTCCCAACCTGGTAAGGTTCAGCATATTTACAAATCAAATCTTCTAAATCTGTTAAATCTGATTTGATTTCAACTTTATCCCACGCATTTTTATGATGTTTTTCGCCTAATTCTAAAATCACATGATAATACATATTACTAATGCCATATCTTCATTTATATTTTTTAAATATATAATAAGTTTAAGAAAATTAACTACATATTTAACATAAAATCTCTTATGCGAAATTTAGGTCTTATCCCAAAGAAATCCATTAAAAAGATCTTTATCTTTCTGCCTA
>NZ_VPEJ01000055.1:0-4551 GCF_013417245.1 Acinetobacter sp. YH16042 | reverse complement strand
GCTGTACCCTCCTGTAAGCCCGTATTTAGCGATTTTGATACGGTACTATGGGTTTGCCCTGCTATGACCTTTTGAATGCGTTCTTCGGTGATTTGAAGCTCTTTAACAGCCTGATTGACTAGGTTCTGCTGTTGTTCTGCAACTGCCATCAGTGCATATAACTTTTTTTCATCAGGTGTCATCGGCTCATCCCCTTAAACTTCATTGTTCTCTGTTGCTCTCGTTCTAATTTCTGCTGTTCTTTGTACTGCTGTAAGGCAAGCTGTTTAAAGCTGTCAAAATCAGCCTTAAAGCTCTCAATGCCCTGTTTAATTTCTTTGTCTGAGATAGGGCTGTTTTTGAGGTCTTTCAGGTCTTTTTTCGGGTCGCCTAAATCTAGTCGTTCAAGCTCTTTATAGGCCGTTCGTGACAGTTGTAGGGCTTCCCTAATTTCAGGGTCTTTGGCTTGGCTTGGTAACAGTTTTTTTTCAGGTTCTTTCTCTATGCCTTGCTCTTTGTAGCTTCGCATATCAATACGGCTGTCAATTTGGTGTTTTTCTAAATGGCTGTTGCATAAATCTGCCCATCTTTGGCGTAGGTCTTTAATATCGGTTTTTCGTTCCTGGTAACTCTTACCTGTATTATCTTTTTTAGCTCCGCCACGTTCAGGATTTTTACTGTTATAGCGTTTGAAATACTGCTCCGGATCTCGTTCAATTCCATCTTGCAGACGTTCATTAAACATGAGATGCACGTGGGGCTGATCGTTGCCGTCCATTGCTTTAGGATTATGAATCGCAAACTGATACGGATATTTTGAGCCGATCTCGGACTGAATGAACTCCTCAACCAGTTCTAGACGTTGTTTGGCATTCATCTCTCTAGGCAGGGCAATTTCATATTCTCGATAGGTACTGCCATTTTTGCGCTCGTAAAGGTCGGCTGCTTCCCAAAAGGTAATCGGATTATGTTCAGCCCATTTCGGCATATTCCCATAGGCACTATGTTCAAGGTCGGTTTCTGCCTGTTCTTGTTTCAGCTTTTTTTCTTCATCCCGATCAATATATTCGGCATGCGGTGCTGCTTTACCTGCCTTACCGACTTTGACACTTAAACGAGCAATCGCCATTAGGTCTTATCCTGTTCCTTTTTTCGGTTACGTTCTTTTTTAAACGCTCTTTGATCAAGTATCGAAGCCCACATCATAATGATGATAAGTAGCGGTGCTGCGATCACGCCAAAACTAATATCTTTGATTTTTCCCAAGACCTGTTTTAGTTGCATGCTGTTGCTCCTAGCTTTGGTACTTCTTTTTTTAATTCAATTGAAAATTGAATTAAAAAAAGAAGTTTCAGGGTTTTAGGGATGAAATCCCTAACGTGCTTAGGTTTCTCAATGAAATTGAGAAACGTCTAAGCGCGCCATCAAAATTTTGATGGAAGTGCAGGCGACAATATCTAGAACGAACTTTAACAAAATTGCGTACCTTGGACGTAATTATTTTGTTATCGTTCTTTGAGAATTGAGCATGTACTTTTGCGGTATCTGAATTAAGGAATTGAATATGAATAATGAATGGCTGTCTGAAAAAATTACCTACATTTCTGCATTAAAGAATCCAAGTGATGCTCAAAAACTTCTATTGGAATTGGCTCAAATTCAGTACCGAACACCTGAACAAGAAAAGAAATTAAATGCCCTTATCAAAGCTGAAAAAGCTATAGATCGAGCAAATAAACAGAAAGTCGTTGTTAGAAAATTACTCAATGCGGAAAAGGAAGCTGAACGTAAAGCTCGTACACGTCACCTCATCCAATTAGGCGCACTTTTTGAAATTGCTAACCTAGATCAGCGTGACCCCGCCGAATTACTTGGAGTTCTGCTTAAAACTGCTGAAATTGATCCAAATGATATGAAATGGCAAATTTGGAAAGAATTAGGACAAGAGATATTAAATCAACGTAAAATTAATTAACTACAAGAAACTTTTGCACCTTGAAACCTCATGCTTTATCTAACTTATAAGTTGCGATCTTAAAAATGAAAGAGATACGCGCTCATGTTGTTTTTAGTTTTAACTGGATAAAGCATAAAGCCATGCGTGGTTCAAATCCACTGTAAGCCTTGAAATAAATAGAAAAATCAAAAGGGCAGATAGGCTTCCCCTTTTCTGCCCAAATAAAAAAACGCCCCTCAGGGCGTTTAATGTACTTTAAAACACATAAGGTCGAACAAAGATCAGGAAGAAAATTCCGAGCATTAAGAACCACTTTAAGAAGTAGTACAGTTGACGGTTGGTTTTCTTCAAGGCTTTAGCTTTGATCCGCACTTGATAGACATAACCAAAGACTTTATTCAGTCCACCCGTTTGATCCCCTGCTTCATTTGGAGAGCTGGCAGCGGTCATAACTTTTTTACCAAACCAGTGATTGAAACGTTCCATAAAGCGTGTCTTTAATGGACGCTCGACATCGGCAAAGAAAATAATGCGGTTTTGATCAGTGGTGTTTTCGGCATAGTGAATATAAGTTTCATCAAAGACCACGCTTTCACCATCGCGCCATGAATAGCGCTCACCATCCACATCAATAAAGCAGCGATCATCATTCGGTGTGATCAACCCCAAGTGATAACGCAATGAACCCGCATAAGGGTCACGGTGACGAACCAAACGGCTGTCAGGTGCCAGCTCGGTAAACATCGCGGCTTTAATGGTCGGCAAGGTTTTCAGCAACGCCGTCGTTTTTGGACAAAGTTCAGCGGCTGATGGATGTGCAGAGTCATACCATTTCAGATAAAAACGCTTCCAGCCTGTTTTGAAAAAGGAGTTAAACCCCAAGTCATCATAACTGCTCGATGCTTTAATTCCGCCTTTTTCATATAAAGCTTTTGCTTCATCACGAATCATTTCCCAGTTTTCATCCAACACTTTTAAGTCTTGAAAATGCTGTGTATCGATATATGGCTGATTCGGTACCTTTGAAAACATGTACATGAGGTAGTTAATTGGCGCAAGAATCGTTGAGTGATCGAAAAATTGACGATAAAACGAGTGACGAACCTTCCCACGTTGCTGAATATAAAGTGCAGAAAGAATAAAAATCGCCAGAATGATCCACTTAATCATATGAAAACCTGGAAACCAAAGAAAACGAAATAAAAGAAAAAGACCAGTATTCGGTCTAGACTGCGAATTGTAGCATAGGCTGCAAAGTACGTCCTATTTCCAGCTTTTCATCACAAGTTTTCATTAATTATTGCAATTGGCACATGGTTTTATTGGAATAAGAAAAGCAAAGAAGTATTTAAAGAACTTAAACAAGCTATTGAAAACATAATTAATTAGTCAAATAGCCTAAGCAATAAAATTAGAATAGATCAAACATCCGCTTATTATTCTTAAACGCTTAATAAGCTCTCAACTTCTCAACTCGCCCCCAAAGCGTCGCACTTCGTGCTTTGGCTTTGGAAACGGTTGAGAGAGTTTCGGCAATACTCTCCCTAAAGGCGGTCATTTAAAAAAATGACGCATCCTTTAAGTATTGCCGATTTACCGTATATTCTTTTGGCTTCGGAGCCACGTATATCGGTCGTATCCGCACATAGCTTTGCAAACTATGCAGACAAGGACTAAAGGTCTTGCACCTCTCCCCACACGCTCCCTGTCGAAGTATGGCGGTATCTCTGCGAGGGTTTCCCCAACATACAACTTAACCAACCTATACAACTACTCTTAACGCTCCGCTTTTGTGAGATTCCCCTGTAGCGGTTTAGCCTTTCGACTATCGCTACGTTGCACCAGTGACACTTATTCCCTCCACATGCAACGCATGCCAATCCGTAAAACGGACACGCAGGAGCAGGCAAAGCTCGATCTATGATGCTTATTTGATGATTAAAAACACGTATTAACGAAGACTTATCATTTTGAGTCTTGATCTAAACACTGTTTATTGTGAAAATAGAGTTCAGGTACAAGCCTTGTGGTGAAATCTGCACGAGTTGGTAGCTCTGCTGATCTTCGTTACTTGATGTTAGCGCATCAAATAACTGCGTACCGCTGAATATAAAGCGAAAGCCCATTGAGTTTCAATACTGAATGGGCTTTTTCTTTTTCAGATGTTTGTTATTTAGGGTCTATCACGCAAAAATCTTTAGCATTTCCATATCCGCACTGTTCTTTCATCACTCGGACACACGTTTTAGATTCTCCATCGACTTTACAGCTTCCAAGATCAAACTGAATGCCTTGCTGTCTTAGGCTCTCGATCTGCGGGATATTTTCTAAAGGTTTGATATAAACACTAAACAGCCAAATGATGCCAAGCATAAGAATGGCGAAAATGCCTAAAACGATAGTGATGATTTTCCATGAAAATTGATCACTGGTTGATTCAATCGAGTTTTTTAAATGTCCAAGTGCTTTGGCGGTCTTAATAAGCTCCGCTGTACCCTCCTGTAAGCCCGTATTTAGCGATTTTGATACGGTACTATGGGTTTGCCCTGCTATGACCTTTTGAATGCGTTCTTCGGTGATTTGAAGCTCTTTAACAGCCTGATTGACTAGGTTCT
>NZ_VPEJ01000054.1:0-4850 GCF_013417245.1 Acinetobacter sp. YH16042 | reverse complement strand
GATTTAACTAAAAAACTACTTCCAATCACTTCGGAAACTATTGCAAATCCAAGTAATACATAAGCGAGTAACACACTGTTCATAAGTAATCATACCTAAAATACCAATCGGAAGGTATGTTAAATTTTCAAAAAAAAATTATCAATAATTATTTTAGATTTTCTAAAATTAACATAATACACCTTATACGAAATGTGTTATAATTTACTTTGAAATTCATATACTTATTTCAAAGTTTATAGCCCGAACATCCCTGTCCGGGTTTTTTTTATGATTTATCATGTTCCACGCCTACTATTTAATCAATGTTCCACGAGTTTAATAAGCCCAGGTGAACAATCAAGCATTAATCATCATTCAAAACTGCTTTCAGTACTCGACCAAATAGACCGCGTTTTTTAGGTTCTGGTGTTATCGTAGATGTTTGCTGAATAGGCTTATTTTCTATTGGGGTAACTTGTTCTGGTTGTACAGTTTCTTGTAAGTCTGTAGTTGTACGGATTTGTTCATTTGTACTGTAATCCTGACTGTCAGGCTGAATATTTTTAGGTGTATAGCCAAGTGCTAATGTTAGGTTGTCAATTTTATCTTTAAGTTGCTCAATCTCTTTGTACATACGCCTTTCACGTTCT
The DNA here is from genome assembly GCF_013417245.1 of Acinetobacter sp. YH16042. NCBI lineage: Bacteria > Pseudomonadati > Pseudomonadota > Gammaproteobacteria > Moraxellales > Moraxellaceae > Acinetobacter > Acinetobacter sp. YH16042. The sequence continues at coordinate 4,218 of NZ_VPEJ01000054.1, read as the reverse complement.
TCGGCAACTGATTTATCATGTCGTAATTCTTCAATCAATTGCTTGTACAGTTCAACTGTAGTGTTGTCAGTTTCCTTACTATCAGGCTTACTGTCAGCCTGACTGTTAGGCATACCGTAAACACGTTGCATTTCACTAAAATCAATGACTTTTCGATTCTTAGAGTCAATTTCATAACTAATAGAACCATTCTTCATACGATCATAAATAGATGTACGAGCGATTCCATATTTTTTAGCTAATTCCGCAACAGTAAATTTAGGCATAGTTCTTTAATTATGGTTTTAGTCCGTCATTACATGAACTGTAATGTACTTAAACGTTAAAACCTAGATCTTTAAGATGTGGAAGAAGTTGTTTTTGTTGTACTGGATCTCTGAGCATATCTTTAATTTTAATGGCTAACTCTTCATAGCTTTCACCTTGATTTGCTAAATGAGACAGTTCATGTAGGCGAGATAATTGATTTCCAAATAAGTTAATTTGTGAGTCACTCATTTGATAAAAAGACTGTTTGAGAGAGTTAGTTTGCTTAGAAGGTCGAGCTTTAGACTTTATAGAAAATTGAATATCAGTGATAACTCGACCTTTCTTAAACTGTTGATAATCAACACTTATATCAGTATGTTTGTTAATTTCATTAATTGCTTTGTCTAAGACATTGGATTTGAAATTAGACATAGTTGAATACTCTTCAACACTAAGTCCAAGCTTTGATCTCAAGTCATTGATGCTGTATTTTTCTGTCTTAGTAACGCTTAACCACTTAATAATAAGTTCATATAAGCGAATACTATATTTACTTTTAAAGTCTGAAACTTGTTCGATATAGTATTTTGTAAATTGCTCACTCAATTTGCTTATTAAGCTAATTACTTCATGACTTAGATATAAAACAATCAAACCGTTATTATCAACATACGTTACTTTATTAACCCAATTGGCAGTCGAAAGAGCCTCTATCCCCTTATACCTATCTAGATAACTAAATTCTCTTCGTTTTAATGTCCTAGCAGCATCTTTAAGCAAGGCATAAGCATTATTACTATCGACTTTAAACTGATGAATATAGTCACTCACTGATACTTCTATCGGGGTATCAGGGGAAAGCTTTTGTGATTCTCTAGCTTCGACTATAGCTAGAAGCATTATTCTTTGTTCTATCAATGATAAATTGAATGAAGCATCAATCAGAGCATTATCTTTTACAACTAACTTATTAGTATTTGTCACAATTCTAAGCTTATTTATTAATCTACATAGGTTATATACCGGCTATTTTAAATAGTCAATAATTTAACTATTCAAATACCCCTTAAACCTATCTTTATAACCCCTTAAACCTATCTTTATAACCCCTTAAACCTATCTTTATAACCCCTTAAACCTATCTTTATAAGCTATTAAATTATTTATTTACAGTCACTTAATGAACTATAAAAGCATTTAAAAACATTAAAAATAATTAAAAGCTTAGGGAATGAAAAATTGCCCTATGTTTTCGCTACGCTCAAACTCTATTGAATCTCGCTTTCGCTCGATTCGAGGGGCAATTTTTGGCTCAGAATTTCGTGACTTTAAAAAAGCAAAAGCACGAATGAATTCGCTACGCTCATAAGTTCTTTATGCTCGCTTCGCTCGGTCTAGACATCATTTTTCTGCAAGTGATTTACTGTTTTTAAGATTTTTATACTAAAAAATTGTTTTCCAGAGAGTCTAGGCGCGACTTTTCGATGTTCGCTCGTAGACACTCGCTCTGAAATTGCGATTAGATGCAAAAAATAGGGGGTATGCGCGATTTTTCACTGATTACTATGAATCTATGTCGATGAGGAAAACGTGCTTAAAACGCAAATGATGAGCTTTCAGGAAAAGGTAAGGCGGCCTCCTAAGGAGACCGCCTTGTTTTTTTGATTTTCCGTGTTCAAATTCACGAAACTAACGCGCTTAACGCTAATCATTTATTGAGTTCGCGACTAGAACGAACTCGCAGTTATCAACTTACGACATTTTCACTGTTTCCAGTGGAAGCGACTCTCATGGATCCTCCATCAAGACTAAGCAGGCCCTGACTTCTACACATCACAAAGTACACACTTCAAATTGTGTTTTAGTTCCACAATCACGATTTTATATAACATCATCCCACTAGAGCCTTGCGGCCCATCATCGCAAAAATCAGTCAGCAGCAGATCCGTCTCCGGAACAACTGGGTTATTTCAAAGCGCAAACTTCAACGTAACCAGCGCTTTTCTTAATGATTACTCATGAAATATTATTCATCCGAGCGCTACATCAGGATGTTTAACGTTTATTCACTTTCTTCCGTGCCAAACAGGCTTGCCGCATTTCATAGCTGCCGAGGTTGCCACACCTCTCCCCTGACAAACTTTGTTTTCTCAGTCCGGTTATGCACCGTATTGCCTTTCGTTCACCCACCCCTTACGTTTTTATTCGCTCGAAGTGACCTAATTAATCTGTAAATAAAACCAAATTAAATCTATTCAGCAACTCTCCCTCTCTCATTAATAAAACCTTATAGCACTCTCGCGTAGTGTTTTCGGTCCACAAGCCTATAGTGTGGAGCCACCACATCTAATCATTGGCTTGAGAGATTCCCACTTTAGCGTTAACAGTCTTTGTCTATTTCGAAAGAAATAGACGGTCAGTACGCTTATCCGTTCCATCTGATATCAGCCATTCCTTTTTTTTGGGATAAGAGTTCCAAAAACTCCCATTATTAACCGATATTAAATTTCATTACGGGTAAAGCACTTAACCTACGCAAAGCAACATGCTTGATCCAATCTCTTGAATCTCCTTAGTGTCACTGTTACAGGCTTGAGCTATCCATAGATCTCAATAACTAATCAAATATGTCATCACGACAAATCAATTTGGTTAATCATTGAGTACCGAGCAGTCCAGATTTCTCCTCGTGCCCCTAGTACCTCGCGATACTCTCATAAGCCCACCTGTGCGCAACGCATACCACCCTGTTAAGGAATTGAAGCGGTAAACGTGTGTTCCTAACGCATCTATCATTCCATGAAGATACTCACACTCTCTGTTAAGCAGGGTTTGCCCTTGTCACCAAGGGTCCCGTTTCAGTGTCGCCCAACTATTTGATCGGCTCACAACGATTTCATACGTCACAGCCAATTAAGAGTGATTGGGTCAAAGAACAGAATCTCACTGTCCAGTGCCCTTCGCAGCCGCACCAACTAGATTTCTCACGTATGCAGCTACACGGTCTTTAGCAATGAGATGGCTGTCTCATGCACACGAACCGAAAAAAAAAGTTTAGAAAGTTTTGCTCGTTGCACGATTAACACAACAAAGCTCATTTCATATTTTGGCAAAGCCATCGTCTCAGGCTTTTTTAAACTTGGCAAATTTTCAGATGTTTTCGCGCACGCAGATCGCAGGAACTCTTATTTATATTCCTGCCATAAAACAGCTGTTTACAAGGAAATTTGCACAAAAATAATCAATAAAAATATATGTTTCAAAGGGGGGCTTTTATGGTTATGGAAAAAAATAGTATTTTGAGTAAAAAACACCCAGTTCTAAAATGAGAATGGATCATTTTTTTAACGATTTATTATCTAAAAATAAGAAGAGCACTGGATGTGCTCTTCTTGGAATTTCGCATAAGAGATTTTATGTTAAATACTTAAAACATCATGCTCTTTTATTTCTAAGAGGCTTTGTTGCAAAAATACCTAAAACTATGATTTTATTATACTTATTTTTTATTAAAATTTTCTTAAACTCCTTAAAAATAAGTATTTTGCAAAATATTTATGCAACAAAGCCTATACATAAGAGCAAACGATCTTCCAACGGTAATTTATGCGGTCGTCCTTTACCAATATGACGAGGTAACTGCTTATTTAGCTCGGCCAACATCAGGTTAAATGTAGCCCAACTAACACCGGTAAGCCTACGAAACTTAACGTCTGATAATTTTTGAATATCTTTGAATTTCATCCAAGGATTATCCTTTGAATTAAATAAGTTTGCTGATTAATTTAAGATCAAATAAATTGTACGTTTTTTGATTTATGACGGAAGTCTATTAACTATATATTATTTCTTAAAAAACTATGTAATATTTAATGGAGTTAATAGGTTGGAATTATGGTAAATGAGTCAAGTGAAAATTTTTAAATATTCTTTTGTAATTTTAGCTGTAGTCTCTGTTTCCGCATATAC
>NZ_VPEJ01000053.1:0-4860 GCF_013417245.1 Acinetobacter sp. YH16042 | reverse complement strand
TGAAACTTGGTTGGCTTTAATTAGTTTTTAGTATTCTTTATAGAAAATGCCTCGATCAAGGGGCATTTCTAACAATCATTTAACATAAAATTTCTTATGCGAAATTACATACCAACTTTAACCACATTGTGGACAGGTTGGATTTTAGAGATAAGAAAAACTTCTAGGGCATTTGCTAAATAAGCCGTATCACGCTCAAAGCCTATTGTAATGATGGATCCAGCATCTTTCAGTCTTGGATCTATCGCAATATATTCAGTTTTATCTTCATTCCATCGGCAATATTTCATTACCCTGGCGCTTAAGCCATTACCACGATAACGGCCAGCACCTCTAGAAGTCCCAACACCGATATAAGTCACTAAATCCCCTTTGACAAACGCATATACACCTTGTTTATCGTAATTAGGAATTTTTCCAAAATTAAAATGTACTGGTGACCATTCAGGAGGCTTTCCTAATAGGTCTACATTCCAGTGATGTTCGAAGAATAATTCTGTATTACGTATTAACTTATTAAGTGTTGGATCTTCCACTACTTATCCCTCAAAATTTATAAATTAAAAAGCTTTCGGTCACGCTCATCTGTTAAATACTTATCCATCTGAGCAATTAATTTAGCTCTGGCTTGTTCATCATCTTCAGTGATCTTTAGCATACAGGATCCAATTAAAATTTTGCGTCTGGTATCATCCTTTCGAGCTTGTTCTTTCTCTTTAGCACGTTCTCTTGCCAGTGCTGCCTGTCTTTGAGCCTTTAACTGCTTTAGCTTTTCTTCCTGTGCTTTGATTTTGCTGTCTAGTGTTTCAGTAACGCTCATTAATCCAATACCATCATCCTGGGAAACCATCCCTAACATAAGCGCACTTGAATATGCATTCAAGGTGCTATATGTATAGTAATGTTTTCCTCGAAGAGCGCACTTATGCAAACTTCGTTTGCAAGTACGATTGGGGTCTCCCCAATACCCCGACAACCGTATCCACGGTTGTACTTCACTACGTGAAAATTTAAAAGCGAAAATAGGCATGGCGATTTACCACTTTTCAGTCAAAACCGTAGCACGATCAGCAGGGCGTTCCGCTACTGCTGCGATTGCCTATCGGGCAGGTGAAAAGATCTATTGTGAACGTGAGGGCCGAGAACATGATTACAGCCGAAAAACAGGTGTGGAATATAAAGAAATTTATTTACCCGAAGGCGCACCAGAACATTTAAAAAACCGGGAAAGACTCTGGAACGAAGTTGAACAACGGGAAACCCGAAAAAACTCGACAGTTGCCCGAGAATTTGAAATCGCTTTTCCAAGTGAATTAAATCAGGAACAACGCCTGGCCATGCTCGAAGAGCTATGCGCCAGTATCGTGGACAGACACCAGGTAGCCGTCGATGCCTGTATTCATGCACCGCATACTGGATCTGGTAGTGATGAACGCAATTATCACGCGCATATCCTGATGAGCACACGCAAACTTACTCAGGAAGGCTTCACCGAGAAAACCCGGGAACTGGATCAGAAACACAGTGGAGAAATCGAACACTGGCGCGAACACTTTGCCGATATCTGCAATATGCACCTGGATCTGGCTGGATACACTGCCCGAGTCGACCACCGCAGCTACAAAGACCAGGAGAATGGTTTAGAAGCCACGCTGCACGAAGGGCCGAAAGTCACCGAACTGCGCCGAAAAGGGATTGAGACCGAAATCAGCCGAAGCAATGACGAAATCAAACAGAGAAATCAGGCTCAGCTGCAATACAGCAAAAATATGGATCTGCTGATTGCTGAAAATGAGATCAAACTCAGCACACTGAAAACAGAACAGCAGATCCAAATCAAAAATAGCGCTAAAACGCCACCAATTGACGAAAAAGCCCTGTTTGAGGAAAAACAGAGGGAAACCCTTGGCAAAGTGCTAAAACGCGAAATCAGCGCAAAAGACGCGAATCTAGACCTGGATTTCATGCAGCGTAATCTCAAACAAGCCGAAATAACCCTGACCAAGCACCACAAACATCAAAATGAGTTCAATCAGCAGCTTGCCCAGGAGATCGTGAAAAGCGGACTCAAGCAAAGTCATGACAAATTGCAAAGCCTGGTCGATCAACACAACGAATTAACTCAGAACAAACCCTTACTGTTTGGAAAAAAAGCCTGGGAAGCCCAACGTGATGCGATTTACCAGGAGCACAAAAAGCTGAAAGGTCAGCATGAACACCAGAAAAAACATGGTGTGAAGGATTTATTGGAAAATGACAAATTCAAAGAACATGCCTGGAAGCAGTACCAACAACAACATCCGGCCAAAGCCAAGCAATACCAGACTCTATACCCATCCTATCAAGTCATTAAAAAATGTGTGGATGAGATCAAAGCAGAACAACAGATGAAACTCAGACAAGAACAACAGCTCAAAGCACAGCAACATGCGCCTAAAATGAAATCTCGTGGCATGAGTCGATAAACAGAGCGAGTGTCTACGAGCGAACTGAGAAAATTTGCCCATCCCTTTCCCTGATTACAAGCTCCCTATCCATCAATCACCTGCTTTACAGAGCATCCCGCATGGGTGCGAACTTTCCAAGTTTGATTCCTAAACCGAGCGTAGCGAGAAAAAAAGCTCATGAGCGAAGCGAATTCCGAGCTGCTTTTGATCTTGCTTTTGCTTTTTCTCAAATTCACGAAAATATGAACCAAAAATTGCCCCGACGAATCGAGCGAAAGCGAGATTCAATAGAGTTTGAGCGAAGCGAAAACCAAGGGCAATTTTTTACTCCCTGGGCTTTTAATTATTTTTAAGCTTTTAAATGCTTTTAATTAAGCTGTAATCCTTTATTCATAATGGTTCTAGAGATATTAAAACGAGGTTTACCTTGCATTAAAACGAGGTTTACCTTGCATTAAAACGAGGTTTACCTTGCATTAAAACGAGGTTTACCTTGCATTAAGCGAGATAATTATATAACCTCGTCTTATTGAATTAAAAATATAATCTTTTCATATGAAAACAGAACTAGTTGTTAAAGATAACGCCTTAATCAATGCCAGTTATAACCTCGATCTAGTTGAACAGAGGTTAATTCTCCTAGCTATTGTTGAAGCAAGGGAATCGGGTAAAGGGATAAATGCTAATGATCCACTAACAGTTCATGCTGAAAGTTATATTAATCAGTTTGGTGTACATCGAAATACGGCTTATCAGGCGTTAAAAGATGCTTGCGATGACTTGTTTGCAAGACAATTCAGTTATCAGAGTCTTAGTGAAAAAGGTAACACTATTAATCACAAATCAAGATGGGTGAGCGAGGTGGCTTATATTGATAATGAAGCTGTCGTTAGACTTATTTTTGCCCCTGCTATTGTGCCTTTAATTACTAGGTTAGAAGAACAATTTACAAAGTATGAAATACAACAAATAAGTAATTTAACAAGTGCTTATGCTGTTCGTTTATATGAAATATTGATTGCATGGCGTAGTACTGGAAAAACGCCTCTCATAACTATGTATGATTTTAGACAAAAAATAGGTGTACTCGAGACTGAATACAAACGAATGTATGATTTTAAAAAATATGTTTTAGACATTGCATTAAAACAAGTAAATGAACATACCGATATTATTGTCAAAGTTGAACAGCATAAAACAGGTAGATCTATTACTGGTTTTTCATTTAGCTTTAAACAGAAAAAATCAGCCACGCATTCAGTCGAATCTAAAAGAGATCCGAATACATTAGACCTCTTTTCAAAAATAACAGATAAACAACGCCATCTATTCGCCAACAAGCTCTCAGAGCTTCCTGAGATGAGTAAATATTCACAAGGCACAGAAAGCTATCAGCAGTTTGCTGTACGTATAGCTGCCATGCTGCAAGATGCAGAGAAATTTAAGGAATTACTTCCTTTACTCAGAAAATTAGGATTTCAATGACATTGTTAATTGAAATTGTTAAGTTAACAGTCAGGTATTAACACAAGTTGAAAACTGGTTTACATAATGAAAAAACTGTCAGTTTCAGAGTTAGCTAAGCTTTATGGATATTCAAGACAAGCCATATATGCACATATAAACAAAGGAAATTTATCTAAAGGATCTGATGGATTAATTGACTTTTCAGAGGCCCTAAGAGTTTTTGGGGAACCACAAAAAAAAGAGGATACAGTCAATCAAAGTCAATCAATTAACAGTCAAAACTTGACAGAAGTTGACTTACTAAAACGTCAAGTTGACATACTGGAAAAACAATTAAATCAGGCAATACAGAGAGAAAATCAATCTTTAGAACGTGAATCGTTTTATCAAGAACAGATTGAAGCTATGCAGCGCTTACTAGAAGCACCAAAAGCCAATATGACTACCTTTACCGATCAGAGCTTTAAACAGGATATAGCAACGGATCCTCGGTCGGAACTAGCAACGAACTATGACGAATTGACTACTCCTCAGCAAGACAATAAGCGTATTCCTATCCCGGAGCATGTTGAACCAGAACAGAAGAAGAGAGGCTTCCTAAGCCGCTTTTTCCTTCCATATGGTTAGCCAAGACTCCAGTTTTTTGAAGAGCCAATTTCAGTGCAAGCACTTGAAATAATGACTCCTCAAAAAACCGGATGATGTTTATTAAAACTGAATAAAACCGTGGAACATCGCTCAATTAGTGATCGTGGAACATGAATAATCAATAAAAAGCCGTTCTGGTGCCCTATACTCCAGAACGGCTTACGTTAATATAATGATATTTAAAGAGAAATATCAAGCATTTCGTATAAGGTGTATTATGTTAATTTTAGAAAATCTTCACTACTATTATTTTAAAATAAGCCTTATATCCAAGCATAAAACAAGGTTGTCTAGACTT
>NZ_VPEJ01000052.1:0-4935 GCF_013417245.1 Acinetobacter sp. YH16042 | reverse complement strand
ATTCCGGCTCTGCCTCCGAATCACGCTGCGGTATCGAAAGATTACAGTGCGTACCTGATAAGAGCACCAATCAACGGACTAGGGATTTCTTGGATTGCACCGTCGAAAGAAGCCCAACCTAACCAGAAGTACCAAACTTAGCTAAAGGAACAAGCTAAGAAGCCATGACCCAATAACCGATCATGGAGAAAAGCAAAGACAGAATGATGATGTCGCTTCGCTCCGTTTTGATTAGTACCACATTGGGGCATTAGGTGTGTATTTGATTTTTATTAGTCGTCCCACTTAAAATAGGCTAAATGAGCTAAAGAATTGTCCATGTCGTACGTGGTCTTTGTGGTATTAGTAAGCGTTAGATCGTCATCCCAAAAAGAAGCGTCTTCGGGGCCCATAATCTTCAATGCACCTATTGTGCTACCATAACCCATTCCAACATGCTTAGCTGTCTGAGTAGCAACTTCTGACAAATCAAGGTCAGTATCCGAGTTATAACTATTAACTAATGCATTAGATATACTCGATACGCCAATACCAACTCCAACAGCCATTCCAATCTTAGATTCTTTTGATAAACTCAAACCATTAGTATCAACCACTTTCTCCACAAGGTACTGCACCGCAGAAGACCCAGCGACTGAACCAATAATGCTTGCAACAGAAGATACACCGCTATTAGTGTCGTTATTGCAAACTGCATTTAGTGTAGAGCTAACCCCCCCCACAGTGGCAGCTAGAATTACTCTGGTGATAAGACCTTTTCGCGCTCGTTCATGTGTCATCATAGCTAATGGCTCGCTACTCTGACTTACCTTATCGTCTTTCATTTTTATCCTTATAATCCATTTGCAACGTTTTACTATTTTATCACACCCCCCGCTAAAACTTACCAATAATCAATAAGGTCATGGAGACAGTCCTAGGTGGTCATCAAAAACCATAAATGTATGGATACACAATCAAGCTCAAAGTCATAGAGAACGAAAATTTACTCAAGAAAATCACGCAAGAATGGAAAATACTGAAAATTGTAATGAGCCTATCGATTTTTAGTGCGACTAATCCACGTTATGTAAAAAGCCAGCAATTTGCTGGCTTTTTAGCTTTTAAATAATACCATTTGAAGTACGTGTACCATTAAAAAAGATACACGTACTTCAAAAGGGTAGATTACCGTGCAAACAGCCTTAATGCGACAGAACCGTTCACAATAAGCGTTAGTGGGTATAAATTTTAATAATTATAATTTTTCGTAGGTATGTACTAAAATGATGATAGGTAAAATAGAAAGAAATATAAATATTAGTAACACTTACCTAAAATTGTCTCAAGAAGATGAAAGTGCCGCTTCAGAGTTAGCAAAGTTAGGTAAATATCGGGTTGCTTGTTATTTGATTTTACAATCAATGGAGAAGTTAATAAGGAGTAAGATTTTTTCACTTATCAATGCAGATAACGATTTTTTTAGAGATGAAAATAGAAATCATTCTATAGAATCAGCATTTGATATGCTCATTAATATACTATCAACCGATAATATTCAGAAAGAGCAAATTCGAGCACAATTCGCTTCTAATGTTTTGCTTAAAACTAACTCGAACCACTTACACAATAACTTGAGATACCCATATTTCCAAAAAAGAAAATCTCATTATGTTCTATTAAATGTTGATGCCAGCGATTACGAAATTTTGGTTTCTAGATTAAATGTATTGAAATCATTTATCAAAGATATACATCTTCTTTAATTTTGTGTTACTCAATACTGAATTTTTAAATTGGAACTGTAATTTCTGAAGAAAGAGAGCATAGAGGCCTAAATCAAGCTTCTGCATCTCAGTTATGTGGAATGACTCAGTCAACATTAGCCAGGGTTGAAATTGGTAGGGCATCGACCATAGAAAATGTATTAAAAATTTCTCATGGGTTTGAATTGGAACCATGGCAGCTCTTTAAAGTTGCTGACGATAGAGTTAAAGCTCTTAAATCTCAGGGTTATGAGGTTGAAACGGAGCTGCCATCAGAGAAAGAACTAAAGGAAAATAGTGCTGAATGGGTAACAACAAAAACAATTATAACTCGAGCATCCATAATCGGACTGACTGCAGCCGGTGTTGCAATTGTTGATGGCGTAATCCCTTATATAAATAAGTTTATGAAAAAGAAGTAAATCTCTGAGAGTTATATTCCACACTGATTGCGGCGGGGTTATTCATTAGAATTCGACGTAATGACATTCCTAATCAAACTCCATGACCTAACCAACTGTTTGGTTAGGTCATGGAGATAGTCCTAGGTGGTCATCAAAAACCATAAATGTATGGATACACAATCAAGCTCAAAGTCATAGAGAACGAAAATTTGCTCAAGAAAATCACGCAAGAATGGAAAATACTGAAAATTGTAATGAGCCTATCGATTTTTAGTGCGACTAATCCCTTTTATGTTAAACGCTACAAGTCTTTCATGTGGCGTTTTATCGCACCTTCATTTTCATCCAGCCATTCTTTAATCCGCTCTTCTTCCTCTTGCTCTTTACGCCACTTATCAAGGTCTTCTTGCCTATACTTTCTTTTCCTTGAAACGATTTGATTCAATCTTTTCCATTTTCGCATTTCTGTTTCTGGTTTCGTTTTCATGTAATCACCATCGGCTAATAAATAAACAAATTGTTCTTGCTTTTGATTATCAAAGAGTAAATCACAATATCAAACGATATTCCCCGATTTATCCACCGTGAATGTGGATTGTTTTAAGACTTACTAGAAGAATTTCACATGAAATAAAAACTTGTTAAAAACGCACTCAAAAGCTCGCAAAACCGTTCTAAACTTTCAACGTGGTTTTGGGTGTTTTATAGGGGGATCGTGTCTTAAAATCGATTTGAGGGGATTTAATGCGGATGAATGGGCGGTTTTAGCAAGTTAACTCGCCCATTTAACATAATGGGTCTTATACGTAGCCATTTTTAGATGACTTAATAAATTTCTAACCTACAGATGTACAAAAGCCCCGTGACAGTATCACAGGGCTTTGGTACTCTGAATCGGTGCATTCGCTGCTACGATTAGAAAGCTCAATCCAATCTTAGCAGCGTGAGAGACGCTTGTCACGTTCTCATTAAATACCAGCCAACGACATTAACCCAAATGCACCACTTGATTGACTCGGACTTGGCTCGGTCCCCGAAAGGATAAACAGGCAAATTGTGGTAATAACGTACCGGAAAACGAAATTCCGGCTCTGCCTCCGAATCACGCTGCGGTATCGAAAGATTACAGTGCGTACCTGATAAGAGCACCAATCAACGGACCAGGGTTTCTAGGATTGCACCGTCGAGAGAAGCCCAAACTGACCAGAAGTACCAGACTTAGCTAATGGAACAAGCTAAGAAGCCATGACCCAATCACTGATCATGGAGAAAAGCAAAGACAAAAAGACGTTGTCGCTTCGCTCCGTTTTGATTAGTACCACATTGGGGCATTAGGCACTTTTTTGCTCAAAATTTGAGCCTGAGAGTTCAAATAGGCATGAAAAAATTCAAAGCCAAACCAATTTTAAATTGTTCGTAGTCAATAGGTTGTCTCATGTATTCGATTCCTGTTATGGAAATCAACCCCATTCAACCATAAAAAAGGGAAGCCGGTAGGCTTCCCTTGGAAACGTCGATATTCAATACCGAGCAAGTGAGAATAGTAATACTAGCTTGCTTCTCTGGTATGGCAACTATTAGTTTTTAGGCTCAACGGAGAAAAAAGAACGTTTAATGCAGTTTGCAATTGCAATAAAATCAGGCTGATAACCGTAGTTAATCCACGTTATGTAAAAAGCCAGCAAATTGCTGGCTTTTTTGCTTTTAAATAATAGCATTTGAATCACCCTGTACCGCTAAAAAAACCATACGTACTTCAATTTGAACCTAGCGGTGTTAATATAGAATCATCATAATAGTGATAATTAGAAGTGAATACGGAGAGAAAGATGCATTTTGATATAGCCAATGACACCCTTTTGGGGATCAAGGATCTATGTGAAAAATTAGGTATCAGTAAATCAACGCTGAATAGAATTCGACGTAATGACATTCCTAATCAAATTCCTTTCCCTCAACCAACCGTTTGGTTAGGTCATGGAGATAGCCCTAGGTGGTCATCAAAAATCATAAATGTATGGATACATAATCAAGCTCAAAGTCATAGAGAACGAAAATTTGCTCAAGAAAATCACGCTAGAATGGGAAATGCTGAAAATTATAACGAACCTACCGATTCTAAGTGCAACTAATCCCTTTTATGTTAAATGGGCGAGTTGATTAGCGAAAACCGCCCATTCATCCCCATCAAAGCCCCTCAAATCGATTTTAAGACACGATCACCCTATCAAACCCCAAAAATCACGTTGAAAGTTTAGAACGGTTTTGCGAGCTTTTGGGGGCGTTTTTAACATCATTTGATTAGCAATGAGATCTCACCGTTAACCCTCAAAACAATGACTTTCATTTTGCCACTCATGAAACGATGAACGGGCAGATAAAATTTTTATCTGCCTGTGAATCGTTGGACAAGCGCAGCGCGTCAGAAAAAAGACTCGTAGAGGCTTCGGGGTATCAGGGATCCCCCTGAGTACGCGACTGTAGACAAACGGCAATAATGTCCCCATTATGTCCCCGTTTGTCTGCGGTCGATGTCGTGCCTGTAATTTTGTATTTTGCGATATTTTTAACAAACCAATTAAAAACGCATAGGTAACACACCTTAGAGCCTTGTACGTCAACGTTTTTAGACAACAAAAAAAAAGGGGAATTAATGGCGGAGAGCAAAAAAACAACAACGGTGAGCTTTAGAATTGAAGATGATCTCAAAGATAAACTTCAAATCATTGCTGAACGAGAAAATAAAACTATCACCAACAAAGCACGTGAAATCCTCGCTGAATCAC
>NZ_VPEJ01000051.1:0-5014 GCF_013417245.1 Acinetobacter sp. YH16042 | reverse complement strand
CCAAGGCCATCAATTACACTCTGAAGCGTTGGCCAGCTTTAAGCCGCTATCTGGATGATGGCAATCTACCTATTTGCAATAATTGGGTCGAGAATCAGATGCGTCCCTGGGCGTTGGGGCGCAAGAACTGGCTGTTTGCAGGTTCGCTGCGCAGTGGTCAGCGAGCGGCAAACATCATGACGTTAATCCAGTCAGCAAAGCTGAATGGCTTGGATCCGTATGCCTATTTAAGTGATGTGCTGAAAAGGCTGCCGACACATAAAGTGACCCAGATTGAAGAGTTACTGCCACACTGCTGGAAACCTAAATCGAATTAAAATTGGTATGGGATTCAGCGGACGCTTACCTACCGACAGTAAAAGTCCTACTTTTGCCATTTAAACTAACAACTGTCTTAACTTGCTGACATTCCTCTTCCCACACTTCTACGGCTTTAAATTGATCTGTATTAGGCGTGAGAAAGTTTTTTAACAAGCCGAAATTACCTTTTTTAGGCTTCATCATTAATACTGTTTCAATATTCTCTCGATGACCTAAATTTGAGATTCTCTGAGCTTTATCATCGATACCTGTAAATTTAGTCAGTTTAATTTCTTTCACCTGTGCTTTCTGTTTCCATTCATCAAAAGATTTATCATCTGTTAATGATTTAAATTGTAATACTAGTCCGCTTTTTTCTTTGTAATATTTATATAGAATGTTAAAAATCAGTGTTTTAGCACTTACACTTTTATAGCACTGAAAAAATGCAAAGCCTTCATTATATGAAAGAGGAATTTTTAGATAAAAATAGTAATTAATTAATTCAGCATTTTTTTCTGTCTTTGCATAATCTATTTTTCCTGTGTCAATATTTATAATATCAGACCTAAGACCGTAGTTTCCTTGTTGTAAAAAACCTTTAATAATTCTAGTTTTATCATCAACTTGAAGATCAACGATTCTGTAAATTTTCTTTTCATCTTCAACTATATGAAAGTCTATACCTTTCTCAGTAAAACAATCCTTAAAAATCGTATAAAGATCTAATCGACCTAAAATCTTATCTAAAGGAGGATAAGTATTATGAAGTCTAAAATATTGCTGATCATAAGTTCTTATAGTGTACGGAGCTAAAGAATGCATACTTAATATTTTAAGAATTAAAAATACATTTTTTCATAAGTTTTAGTCAGTTAAAAGGCTTTATTTAACATAAAATCTCTTATGCGAAATTTAAGAAAAAAAGCTTTAGCATTTTTTTCTGTCTCTTCTTAATCGTTGATCTTTAGGCTTTCGCTTATTCCGTTTATTCAAATAAATCTGATCTGCATTTCGACAAGCCACTTCAAACTCTTTCATACTCCAAGCCTTCTTGGCAGTGAAGCGTACATAGTGTAAGTTTTTTGGAAAATACATTTGATTCAGCTTCTTCTGCTCGGGATTTCGGGCATTTAATATCGATCTCATTTTAGCCTGTAACGTGCCAATTTGATGACGTGTACCATGAAAAGTTCCCTTAGAACTCAATCTAAAAGTGGCTTCTTTCAAACGATCAGCCTGTTCAGTCGAAATTAAATCAATTTTTTTATTCAACTCCCGCGTTGCCGACTGCATAAATTCTTGCGATAGATACCAGGTAAAACGGATTTTCTTCTGAGAATATCGTTGAAAAAACTCCAAATGCTTTTTACGAACCCCGCGTAATGCACGAGTTAGCTCTTTCAACCGCTCGTTATAGCTCACGTCATCGTTAAATTTAATTCCAAACCGTTGCAGTAAAAATGCACTCACGGATGCCTGATTCCAACGTGTATGTTCATTTTCTAAAAAAGCAAAGCCGAAAATACGTTGAATACTGGAAAAACGCCTGACATCAGATGCATCAAAAGGCTTAAACACCCGATAAACCAGATCTTGGTTACTATCAATAGTTTTTACACGCTTGGCATGAACATTAAAAATAACGCCAAAGCGTTCAGGATGATAATAAACCCGAGAAAATTGTGGCTTAAGATCACTAAACTCAATGTATTGTCCCAGTACATAATCCCCATAGTGCAACAGTTTTTCTCTTTTGGTTGTCAAAAGACTATTCAACTTTTGCTTCTGTACCATGCTCGAATTTTTGGCGAGTATTTCTTTTAGCGTCAGCTTACTTCTTCGCGCTTCTCTGTAGCCTGTGGTAAATAACCAAAACTGGAATACCTCACTTTTGGCTGGATCATAATTGATGACCAGACTCCATACTGGTTCCCCGTAGTCCGATTTTTTCTTACGCTCAGATTCAGTCAGATCGAGGCCATACTTCAAAATTAATTTTGGAAGCACATGATGGAACTTTGAAAAAAGCACAGTATCAGAAAACCAAAACTTAGCCCTTCCATTCGAAATGCATTGCATAAGACTGAGAAGACAGTCTGTTTTCGTTGTTGTGTAGTAGATCATTATCTAATCAAAATATACCTTTTATGCGGAAAGCATAAAAGTTTATCTTTGATTAAAAAAGAATAAAAAACACCATTTTTATAAAATAGCGTTTTTTTTGATCAATTTTGGTAAATGTATAAATAAGAGTTCCAATACCCGAATAATCCAGGACTAAAAATCTTTTAAAAGTTCAAGATCAACACTAAACATTCTTTGCATTCCCAGCATATGATCAAATTTTTGCTCATATTCTTTCAAAAATTTTCTGGAATCTAATAAATGACTCAAAATCAATTTTAGACTCTGAATAGATTCATCCTTAGGATCTACTAAAGCTTCTTTTTCTTTTAACTCTTTACGAACTTCTTTAATTTGAGATGTTAGCGTTTTTATACCTCTATGATTTGCAATAAACATCATTTCAAACCATTCAAGATCTTCTAAAGTAGATTTCATATCATCACCATTTAATTTTATAAAAATATTTTTTTTAATGCTCTCACTCTCTCAACATTCTCCACAGCCTTCGTTTTACTCTGGGCTGATGGTGAATGTTGAGAGAGTTTCGGCAATACTCACCCTAAGAGCTTACAAAAAATTGCTTGCTCTTAAAGTATTGCCGAACACCAATTTGGGCTGACGGAGCCACGCATCGGTCGTCCACGACAGTAGGTAATTGTGCTTTCCTACACAGGCTGAGATTACGATTCACACACCGCATCGACACGTTCTCAAACCGAACAGGTCACTTCTCTCTGCGAGGGTTTCCCCAACATACAATTTAAAGCATCCCTGAACTACTCATCACGCTGTTGCTTTGTCGATATCCCCTAGTAGCAACTCCTGCTCTACATTACTGTAAAACAATCGCTGTGGTGCGCTAGCGTCGCTTTATTCCATCCACCCACACCACATGCCTAGACCCGAATAAACGGACACGCAGAAGCGGGCAAAGCTCGAATTCAAGATTGCTTATTTAATGGACACAAAACGATTCAATAACGAAGTAATTCATGTTTTGACTTGAAATTACTGCTCATAACGTTAAAATGTGCGAACAGGTACAAGCCTTTGGTGAAATCTGCACGAGTTGGTAGCTCTGCTGATCTTCGTTATCTGATGCGTCAACATCAAATAACTGCGTACCGCTGAATATAAGAAAAACCCGTTGATACTGCAAGGTGTCAGCGGTTTTTTTTTACTCAATTCAAGCCCTTAACTTTCACTCTTTCTAATTTCTTATTAAAAAATCATCTACATCTATTTGATTAATTTCTATTTTCATTAAAAAATAAGTTTCACTCTTTTTCAAAAAAAAATTGTTATTTGCTCAAATTAAATACACCAATATCTATTTGTTTTTGATTAATTTTTATAAACCCGTCCAAGATTTTTAGACAGTCTAGTTAATACAACAATTTAAATATTAGATAAAATCAGATGGTATATATGTAAAACTATATCTATCCAGTCTGTAAATTTTACAGTCTATTAGACAGTGACTTTAGACAACAATAGGCATCACTTTACAACATGAAAAGTCTTTCAGTTCTTGAATTATCCAAGCTTTACGGCATAAATAGACAGACAATTTACAATCATATAAATAAAGGAATTTTAAGTAAAAATTCTGATAATAAAATTGATTTTTCAGAAGCTATTCGTGTTTTTGGTGAGCCTGCTAAAAAAACCGATGTAAAAGAATCTGTAAAAGTAGACAGTCCAAGTTCGGCAGAAGTCTTACTACTTAGACAGCAGATAGACATACTAAAAAATCAGTTGGATGATGCAAAAAATAGAGAAAGCTTCTATCAAAATCAAATTGAAACTATGCAACGACTATTGGAAGCTCCAAAAACCAATACAACGCAATCTGATGATCCAAAATCAAAACAAGCAGAATCCACGGTAGAAGAAAAAGAGGACGTCATAGCTATGCCTCCTAAGGAATCAGAGGTCATCGGGAATAAACGTATTCCTGTCCCTGAACATATTGAGCCAGAACTAGAAAAAAGGGGGTTCTGGAGCCGTTTTTTTAAACCTTATGGCTAATATAAAACAACAGTTAGTTGTAAATTAGTTGTAAATTAGTTGATATAATAACTTATGCTTTTGGAGATAAGTTATGTCTGTTCAAGAACGCTTAAATAAATCTACAGTCCAATTTCTTAAGATTGCACATCATGTTGTATTCGCCAGGAAACGCTATGAAAACGGCAGACAAATAGTAGTTTCCCTGATTTATATTGCACAAGATGCACACCCCATAGCGGCAATCACAGGAACAGAGCGATTTTGGGATTGTCACGACATCAGTAAGGCAACACGATCAATTAGACGACACAATAAAAACTGTCTAATCCTGGATCGCAGAGACTTCATTTTTGAGAAAACGGAAGACCTAAGAGGCTTCAATGGCATCCATTGATTATTCGCCAAAGCTAAACAAAACCGTGGAACATTGATTGTTTTTTGATCGTGAAACATGAAAAATCATAAAAAAAGCCCAATCGGGTGTGATTGGGCTATCAACTAGAAACTACAGCATTGATTTCTAAAGAAAATTATAACACATTTCGTATAAGGTGTATTATGTTAATTTTAG
>NZ_VPEJ01000050.1:0-5057 GCF_013417245.1 Acinetobacter sp. YH16042 | reverse complement strand
GAAATTGAACAATACATCGTAAGTAAGGAATTTAAAAAAATATGCATTCTCATTGTTTGTTTAATCTAGTAATTTTTTAATGGTATAACTATACTTAATTATTGATAAATTTAAAGCGTCATGATCAAATATTCTTTGTAAAATCAACACACCTAACTCTGAAAATTAATTTATATTCATAAGTCACTTTTACTCAGTTCCAAATAAAAGATTCAAACAATAAGATTGGCTAGCAATTGATTAATCCATGCTTTGGAGAAAACAAAAGATTTTGATTAGGCCCACCTCATATCCAAGTAAGTTACTTAATTTTTAGTGACTTATGGTGGTCTGCCTTAAGAATCTTTATGCAATAGAGCCATAAACGAGCAAAACTCTAC
Source organism: Acinetobacter sp. YH16042 (assembly GCF_013417245.1). NCBI lineage: Bacteria > Pseudomonadati > Pseudomonadota > Gammaproteobacteria > Moraxellales > Moraxellaceae > Acinetobacter > Acinetobacter sp. YH16042. Next base: position 4,677 of record NZ_VPEJ01000050.1, on the reverse strand, counting down.
AAAATATTAAAAAAAATATTTACTCATAATTTTTAAATTTTACTCTTCACTCAACAATGCAATATATTGAAAATAAATAAATTACAAAAATATAGATAAACCTAATATAATATTCATAAACTTCAGTTTCTTTTTTATCTTTCCGATCAACAAATAACTCCCATTATAAATTAGATCAACAAAGATAATAAAAAAAACTACTGCACCAATAAAACTCCAGAAACCTATCCCAAAAAAGTAATACTTTATTAAAAAAATCAAAAACTCAATAATAAAAAAAATAGCTATAATTAGCCTTTTACAATCGTGATAAACTCTAATTACAAATTTATCCATTATTGTTCCTTTTTAAACTATCGATCCATCTCATTACGAACTGCATCATTATTTACTTCTTCAGTAGACATCAATTATTTAATACACATTGCGGCGGTAATGACCTGCTTTACGCAGTGTATGCAGTTGTTCAATGCCCAGTATCTCTTGCAAAGTGGCATCTACCGCTTTGGCCATATTCAAACTGCCGCAGATATAGAGACAAGCCCCTTGCTCTAGCCAATCAATCAATTCAGCTTTTTTTACAACTAGGACATCTTGCACATACTTTTCAGCAAATCCATCACGAGAAAATACCCGATCGATTTCTGCAATTTTACCTTGGTTTTGTAATTCATGCAGTTCATCAGCAAAAATTGCATCGAAAGCTTGTTGACGCTCACCATAAATTAACCAGTTTTGACAGTGCTCTTTTGCGACACGTTGCTTAAGATGTGAAAGCAAACCCGCCATTCCTGAGCCATTGCCAATCATAATTGCCGACTTAACGCCCTCTGCTAAGTGAAAATTTGGATTCGCACGAATATAGGCATGAATACATTGTCCAAGTTTTAAATCGTGCGTTAATAAGCCAGAATCTAAACCTAGTTCATCGCCATGCTGCTCTTGACGTACAACGAGCTCTAATTGTTGGTCATTACTGCGGCTAGCAATCGAATATTCACGTATAGGCAAAGGTTTAAAATTCTCTAACCACTCTGCTAGAGATTGCTGATGTGTCCGTGTTGGTATTTGTCTTAAATTTCGATCACGTAATTGTTCAATATGCAGATCATTCAATTCAGGATGAACCGACTGAAAATCTGCTAAAACTGCATGGTTATTTTCACATTGGATTTCGACGATATCGCCAGATTGCCAAAGCATTTCTTTTGGTACATCAAAAACCAAATGATATAAAGGTTGACCTTGGCTACCTGCATTTAATAAACAGCGAGATTTAAGCTGAATTTTATTCCATACCCGTGTTGACTGTTGCAAAGCCATATCGTGCTGAAAATGCTGAGAAAGTTGGATATTCCAATGCGATAAATCATCTGCAGACATTTGATCAACCGTGACGAGATCAAACCAAGCTTTCGCTTGAGATTGTTGCAAAAAATGATTTAAGCGATGACCAAATTCACAAAAATTGGCATACCGACGGTCACCCAATGCCAAAATTGCATAACTTTGATGGCTTAAATCCAACGAATGTTGTGCCAAATAATGATCAAAATGTTGTGCAATATCAGGCGCATCACCTTCGCCATACGTGCTCACAACCCAAATCACTTGATGTGCTGTCTTCAATTGTTCAACGTTGAAAGATTCAATACTCATCAATTCAACCGCTTGCCCAAATTGAGCCAAATGCTCAGCCACCTCGTATGATTGCTGCAGATCAAGTGTCTGCAAATGCACAAACCCTCGAAGTAGCCAATCATTTAATTGCTGAAACTTATGTAACTAAAGGTAAGCCGACTGCTCTACCAAAACTTACCAATAAAGGTTTTGAAGTTAAATTATTAACTCATCCGAGTGAACTTTATGAAGGTGAAAGCCTGAAATTACAGGTTTTAGTCGATGGCAAACCCGTTCCTAACTTAGAGTTGGATGTGTTTAAAGGTGCGAGCAGCTACGAACCAAATGAAAAGCGTGAAATGCCGCATGTGAAAACCAATGCAAAAGGTGAAGCTGAAATTAAATTTAGCGATGACGGCATCTATTTAATTACCGCGTCTTATCCTGAAGCAAATCCTGACAATACTAAAAAACCTGCGGCAGCGAACTATACTTATGGTTTGACTGTTCAAGTTAACGAATAAATTGATTTATTCTTAGTAAATGTTAATCACCCTGATATTGCATTGAAATCAATGCAATATCATTTACTCACATTAAAATCATATAAAACTCGTGTGAAACATGATTCATTAAAGATCTTTTAATTAAATAGAGTTTAATAATTTCACGCTTAGACTGAACGACTGAATAAAGACTATAATAAAAATTAAAAATTCATTCGCTATTTGCGAAATCTTCGAGCAATCATGTCCAAAAATCTTGCAACGCTGATTGGATTCAGTGCAATCTTACAATGGTCTTCTATTGTTGGTTTACTTAAGAAAATTAGTTTCAGTATTGGCCCTGATCTTGCTGTGCTCTTTATGTATACCTTGAGCGCAATTATTCTATTGCTCTTATTTAAAATTCCAAACCTTAAACTGGTTCCGCGCCAATTTTTGATATACGCCACTATTCTATTTGTGATTTATGAGTTGTGTTTTTCTTATGCCATTGCTTTGGCTCAAACAGCTCAACAAGCGATTGAAATCAGTTTGGTCAATTATTTATGGCCAAGTCTGACAATTGCCGCGTTAATCTTATTTAAAGAATTAAAGTTTAACTTTTTCGTAATCATTGGTTTAGCCCTTTGTTTGGGTGGCATCATTTTGATCCAAACGGGTAATGGAAGTTTTAACTGGTCTACAGTCTTTACGAACATTCAATCTAATCCATTAAGCTATTTTCTTGCTTTTATGGGAGCGAGTTTATGGTCACTCTACTGTGTGATTACACGTAAATACAGTCTTGGACATAACCCTATTTCATTCTTTTTCGTCGTGATCACGATTGTGCTATGGCTAAAAATGTTGATATTTCCCGGTATTCCGCGAATGCCTGCCGTAGACTTACATACCGGTATGTATATGTTGACCGTGTCCATTGTGACCGCTTTGGGTTATGCAGCGTGGAATGTAGGCATTATTAAAGGCAATATTACGATATTGGTGACTTTATCGTATTTTAGTCCGATTTTTTCTTCATTAATTTCAATGTTTATATTACAGACACCACTGAGTTTAAGTTTTTGGCATGGTGCCATTTTGGTGACATTAGGTTCGCTGGTATGTTGGATTTCAACCAGTTGGCCACAAATAAAAGCCAGATTAATGCAATTGCGCCATGAATAATATGAAGCAGTCACTTGGCTCATTTATCTTAAACTGAATAGCAAAACCGCGATTAGGCACAGCATATGAAGTAACTGTGTTGGTGCAAAATATAGAAAATATTTCCAGCCACCTGTGAGAAATGCATTCACACATTTTGAAATCGCATGGGCTGATAATCCAATCACCACAGCATAAACCAATGTTAAATTGTCGATATTACCTTGCATCACCACGGTTGCCATAGCTGCATGGACTTCAAAGAGTGATGCTAATAATGTCCCTAAAATTAAGCCTTTATCACCTAAAGCGAGATTTAATCCATAAACAAGTGCTTGGATCAAAGTAAGCGTGATGGCAATGATTGCCGCCTGTTTTAAGCTAAACATTCGACTATCAGTATTTTCTAACGGCACTGTTTCATTCGCCTCTACACGAAGCATTTCAGGTTCTGACTCTTTATTATGCTGAACTTGAGATGAGCCATAAATCAGATATAACGCAGCAAGGACCAATATCAAGATGCCGACGATACTTGGTATAACTAATATTTTAAACCAAGCAAAACTCACCCCAAGGACAATGATCAAAAGTTGAACCAATGTCGCAACACATGAAAAAAGTCCTGCCCCTGCATTACTTTTGGCACTGGCTTTTCCTGCTCGTACTTCCATACCTAAGCTTGCGATTGTTGCTGTGCTCGACACAAAACCTGATGCCAAGGCCGATAAGATAATCGCTTTATCAGAAGATAGAAGCCGCTTGGCAATGTGTGCTAATGACTGCACCACCAAGATCAATATCAGTAATTTTAAAATCACATAGGGATTTAATACAGAACCCCAATAGGCCTGATTCGGCGTTAAAGGTAAGGCAATTAGGATCAATGCCAGTAAAAAGACCCCATCTCTTAACTCATAGTCTTTGATCCAATGTGCTGCAAAATGATGTAAGCCTTTTTTTCCAAATAATATGAGGGTCAACACCACAGCCAAACACGCAGCAAGTGGAATATTAAAAACACAAGCGGCACCGATCAAATAAGTCATGACAAAAGCAAGTTCAGTGGTTGTTCCAATATCTTGTTTTTGTTGACTTAATCCATAATAGCTAAACATACTGACGACAATTGCACCGATCACACCAACAGCTAAATGGATTAAAAAACACAATGCTCCAAACAACGCACAAATGGTAAAGGAGCGTAAACCGGCAAAACTCTGTTCACTGTCCAAATTGTTGTTACGTTGACGCTCCAAACCGATGAGCAATCCACAGCCTAAAGCCGAAGCTAAAATAGTTAACAATGCTGGGAAGGATAATGTTTGTATGAGTATTTCCAAATTTAAGCCCTCCCATCAATACATTGTTTATATTGGCAATATAAATAAATAATAATAATAAT
>NZ_VPEJ01000004.1:0-228046 GCF_013417245.1 Acinetobacter sp. YH16042 | reverse complement strand
GCAAGTAACTTGGACCAGTGTTGATCATTTAGCATTGTTCGAGGCATAGCGAGTGTAAAATTGGGTTTGGCGATTTAATTTTACTATCTCGCTATTTTTTTAATCAACAAATGTCAACAGACCCTAATAAGCCTGAAAAGTTATGTTCATTAATTTTTAGTGTTTATTCGAGAATTAATGAATCAAGAATTGTTTTATTAATGACTTTGGATGACGCAATTTATCAGCGTGAAATGAAAATATTAGTTGATGAGTCTATTGAATTTAAATTAAGGCTAGATTGTTTGAATGACACTTATACTAATGATTTTTTATCAGGAAAAATCAATGATTTGGATTTTAAATTTAAGATGAGATTTCAGAATATTTATGGATTAGAAACTGAAAATATTTATTCATATAGAATATTAAGACATGAAACAGGTGAGGTTCAAGTATTAAAGCCATCACTGAGAGATTCGTTAGTAGCAAGTAAAGTTGTATAAATTATGCTTTAAAGATACATTTTTATTGAAAAAAAGCTCACTGGTGTAAGCTTTTTTCAAACTGATTTTTAAGAAATAATATCAACGTCCGTTACGACCACGGCCACGAGGGGCTTTGGTATTCGGACGAGTTGTACCATTGGTACGGCGTTTTGGTTTTTCGCTCTCATCCATTTGCCAGATACGTTTTGTACCAGACTTTTTCACTGAGCCATCTTTATTCTTACGAACCATTGGCTTACCACCTGTACCGCCTGGTTTTTTCACATAAGAGCGTGAACGGTAAGGTTCTTCAGCAGGTATATTTTGAAAGTCAGGGTACAGTAAAGGCTCAATTTCTTTGGTTTCACCTGGCTCTAAAGCCAATTGAACTAAATCAATTGCACCAATACGTGTACGAATTAAACGTAAAGTTGGGAAACCGACTGCTGAAGTCATACGACGAACTTGGCGGTTACGGCCTTCACAAATTTGGATTTCAACCCAAGAGGTTGGAATATTTGCACGGAAACGTACAGGAGGATCACGTTCCCATAACCATTCTGGTTGTTGCACTTTGATGGCTTTGGCTGGCAAAGTCAGACCATCTTTCAGCTCAACGCCTTTACGTAATTGCTCAAGTGCTTCTTCTGTGATGTCACCATCGACTTGCACTAAGTAGGTTTTGAACTTTTTATTTTCAGGCTTGGTAATGTACTGATTTAAACCACCATGATCGGTTAAAAATACCAAACCTTCAGAGTCCATATCTAAACGACCTGCAATACGTAGACTAGGATCGTCCACGAAGTCAGATATGGTCATATGCGCTTCGTCTTTACGGAATTGGGAGAGCACGTCATATGGCTTGTTTAAGATGACGATTTTCATAGGAAATAACTTCTATTAAATACAATAATTCAAATTGGTTAAGATTTATTCAATAGGGAAATGCAGCTATTTCCCATCTAAATCTCAAAAAAGGTAGATTTGCTTTAGAGTATTATGCGTGAAGCGCAATTAAAAGTCTTATCAAACAGCAATTATTTTTTCACTCGCTTCTCAGGGAGGGTCATAAAAATGGGTTATCAAAAGATCGTCGTTCCAGTGGATGGGACAAAAATTACAGTAAATTCAGACTTATCATTCAATGTTCCCAATAATCCAATTATTCCATTTATTGAAGGCGATGGTATTGGTGTTGATATCACTCCAGTGATGAAAACCGTGGTGAATGCCGCAGTACAAAAAGCTTATGGTGGAAAACGTGCCATAGAATGGATGGAAGTTTATTGTGGTGAAAAAGCCAATAAAATTTATGGTACCTATATGCCCGAAGAAACCTTTGAGGCTTTACGCGAATTTGTGGTTTCAATTAAAGGGCCATTAACGACGCCTGTCGGTGGTGGCATTCGTTCGCTAAATGTTGCACTACGTCAAGAATTAGATCTCTACGTCTGTGTGCGCCCAGTACGTTGGTTTAAGGGCGTTCCTTCACCTGTTCAGCATCCTGAACGTACAGACATGGTGATCTTCCGAGAGAACTCAGAAGATATCTACGCTGGGATCGAATGGAAAGCAGATTCACCTGAAGCCAAGAAAATGATCAAATTTCTTAAAGAGGAAATGGGCGTCACTAAGATTCGCTTTGAGGAAAATTGCGGTATCGGTATTAAGCCTGTATCTAAAGAAGGTTCTCAGCGTTTGGTTCGGAAAGCTATTCAATTCGCCATTGATAATGATAAGCCGAATGTCACCTTGGTGCATAAAGGCAATATCATGAAATATACCGAAGGTGCGTTTAAAGAGTGGGGTTATGAAGTCGCACTTGAGCGCTTTGGTGGTGAATTGCTAGATGGAGGTCCTTGGGTCAAAATAAAAAATCCGAAAACTGGCAAAGAGATCGTGATTAAAGATGCGATCGCAGACGCTTTTTTACAGCAGATTCTGATGCGTCCGACCGATTATTCAGTCATTGCTACCCTAAATTTAAACGGTGACTATATTTCAGATGCTTTGGCGGCCGAAGTTGGCGGTATTGGTATTGCACCGGGTGCCAATATTGGTGGCGCTGTGCAAGTATATGAAGCGACACATGGCACAGCGCCTAAATATGCGGGTCAAGATAAAGTAAACCCAGGTTCTATTATTCTGTCTGCAGAAATGTTGCTGCGAAATATGGGCTGGACAGAAGCTGCAGATCTAATTATTAAAGGTATTGCAGGGGCGATTGAAGCCAAAACAGTGACCTATGATTTTGAACGACTCATGCAAGGTGCAAAACTCTTGCGTTGTTCGGAGTTTGGACAAGCCATCATTGAGCATATGGACTAACTTTATTTGCTAATCTAGGTGTAAAAAAGCTAGATGCATAAAAGGCTAGGTAAAAAGGATTGAATCATTCAGTCCTTTTTTAGGACTAAACATTAAAAACACAGAATCATAGCTTCACAATACCATTCAAAAAACAGCAATCAAAAGGTGACTTCACGCAATCAATCAGATGGTCTGGCATGCTTGTCATGTTACCAAAAGTTTAAAACCGCACTATTAGCGTGAACTTAGGTAATGCAAAAAAAAGAGGGGGATTGATTTCAAATTAATTATTCGCCAGTGATTTTACAATGACGTAATTCGAAACATTTATCGGCTTGGATCCTTGAAAATTAGCGGTACATTGGTTGTTGTCCTTTAGTAGAAGTACATCTAGTAGTAGTACATTGCGACACTTGTGATGAAAAGGAGAAATGAAATGTCTCGTAAACAGCATCAACAAAACCAACAAACTGATCAACAGCAGCAAAATGATCAGCAACAGCAACAGCAACAGCAACAGCAACAGCAACAAGACCAAAAGAAACAGAAACAACAGCCACATCAACGAAATCAGCGTCAACAACATCATTAATAGGCTAAAGACTTTGTGAGTCAAAGTTCATTTGGTCAAACGATTTTCTAATTGAACGAAATTTAAGTTTTATACGTAGACGAGAAGGAGATGAATTTGTCTAAGAAAACCAAATCACTTAAAAAGGAAATTAAAGCGAGGTTGAACAAAATTTCAAAGCATAATTCTGCTTTGAAAAAGTTAAAGAAAAAGCTGAAAAAAGCTTAGTCCATTCACGATTTATCAAAAAGAAAAGACCTATTTAAATAGGTCTTTTCTTTATATACATGATTGGTGATGTAGTTGAATGTCTTGTGATCTACCTAGACGAGATGCTTACTTAATTTTGCTGTTCGAGTGAACCAAAAGAGTTGCATTGTTCCAATGCAGAGTACGCATGCGGCCAAAATAAATTGCTGTGAATAATCAATACCAATTCGCTGTAAAAAACTAAAGCTTAAACCGCCAATCAATTGAATAGATGCAAAGCACAGGGTTGCAATACTCCAGAGCTTTTTATAGGCGCTACCATAGATTTGCAGAATGGTATAAGAGGTGAGAAAAACCACTGCTGGATTGAGCAGGCCTGTAGCAAAAGAAGATAAAAAAGTAAAAAGTGGATGGATATTAATAATTGCTATAAAAATCGCCAAGACATAGCTGCTATATAATATTTTAAGAGCACTAATATTTCCCAGTTTTTGTGCCAAGCAGTAAGCAGCAAAGGCTCCTAAAGCACTTCCTAGACCATATAAAATCCAATTGAAATTGATCCCGATCGGGCTCAGGTGTAGGGTGTGAGTTAAATAGTCAATCCAAAATAATGAATGGGGCACGTAAGCAAATGCACTGGTGCTATACACAATTAAGAGACAATAGAAAATTCCATCGACTTTATGTTCTACTGCAGGAATCGCGGTGAGTGTTGTGAGCTGTGATTTAAAACTCTTCAAAAGCACGCTGATTAAAATACAAATCAGGGCTGAAAAAGAAAACAAAATCAACCAAGCCCACATTGTCGAAATATCTTGGATGTAAGGCAAAAATAGCGTTGCCATTAACACCCCTAAGCCAATACCACTGAAACCAATAAAGTTGATTTTAAAGCGGTCTTGAAGCTGTGAACATTGGGCCACGACACTTGGGGAGAGGATCATTAGTAAGCCGCCGCTGATCCCTGAAATAACGCGCCAAGTGCTATACCAAAGTTCTGAAAAACCTGAAAATGCACAACTGAGTAAACTGAGTGTCCCTGCAATAGCTGCGAGTTGGATATAATTCACCATGCTTTTATTTTGGGGTAATTTCATGGCCCAAAATGCACCGATCAAGTAGCCGAGCAAATTGGCACTGCCTAAGATGCTGGCAAAACTTGGGCTCCAACCAAATGCTTCACGGGTTGAAGGGAGGAGTGCGGTATAGGAAAAACGTAATATCCCGATGCCTAGGCACATGCTTAGACAGAGAAATAGGCTCAGTTTAATTTTGTTAGAGAACATCCTGTACTCATGTATTTTTATGATTGGTTAAAAAATAACATGAATAGGCTATAGAAAAATCAACAGATCTTAAAGTTTTGACTAAGGTCTAAGCTAAAAATTAATTCTTAAAAACTTAACTATTCAAAAAGATAGCTGTGGTGTGCGTATAGTAAGAAATCAAATTTAAAGATACAGTAATAAAAAACCGTACATGGCGTACGGTTTTTTTATTTTTAAAGCACTTATGAATTAACGCATTTTCGCCAAGAAACGACCTAAACGAGTGAGTGCTTCACGTAGTTCATTTTCAGCAGGCAAGAACACCACACGGAAATGATCAGGTGTCGGCCAGTTAAAACCCGTACCTTGAACCAACAGTACTTTTTCAGCACGGAGGAAATCTAGCATGAATTTCTCATCGTCTTGGATTGGGTAAATTTCAGGATCCAATTTAGGGAAGCAGTACATAGCACCCTCTGGTTTCACACAAGATACACCTGGAATATCATTCAACATTTCCCAAGCAATGTTGCGTTGTTCATATAAACGACCGCCCGGACGGATGAGATCATTAATCGATTGATAACCGCCCAAGGCTGTTTGAATCGCATATTGCGCTTGGTGGTTGGCACACAGACGCATCGACGCGAGCATGTCTAAACCTTCAATGTAGTCTAGCGCACGTGATTTATCGCCTGTAATTGCCATCCAGCCTGAACGGTAACCGGCTATTCGATACGCTTTAGATAAGCCATTGAAAGAAATACACAGTTGATCACCTGCCAATGAAGCAACAGAAACATGTTCAATACCGTCATAAACGATCTTGTCGTAAATTTCATCAGCAAACAAAATTAAATCGTATTTCTTCGCAAGAGCCACAATTTGCTCAAGCACATGACGTGGGTAAACCGCACCTGTTGGGTTGTTTGGGTTAATCACCACGATACCGCGGGTATTCGGGGTGATTTTACTTTCCATGTCGGCAATATCTGGATACCAGAAATTTTCTTCATCACATTTATAGTGAATAGCTGTACCGCCAGAAAGGTTAACTGCTGCTGTCCAAAGCGGATAATCCGGCATTGGCACCAGCATTTCGTCGCCATCGTCGAGCAAGCCTTGCATTGCCATCACGATCAGTTCAGATACGCCATTACCGACATACACGTCATTCACGTGCATGTTTAAGATGCCTTTTTGTTGATAATACTGACAAATCGCTTTACGCGCAGGGAAGATGCCTTTTGAGTCGGTATAACCAATTGCATTTGGCAGGTTGAGTGCCACGTCGTTAATAATTTCTTGAGGTGCTTCAAAACCAAAAGGAGCAGGGTTACCAATATTTAATTTAATAATTTTATGGCCTGCCTCTTCCATCTCATTGGCCGCTCGTAACACTGGTCCGCGAATGTCGTAGCAAACATGCTCGAGCTTAGACGATTTCTTAATTTCGCGTGGGGTGTTAAACGTATTCGGCATTTTTATATTCTCGGAAAGAGTGGAGGTCACTTTTGCATAACGGTATAAATAGCTTTTAAATGTCTCGGTCGTTACTAAATCGAGATGATGTTCGTCTCTGAGTAAAGCAACTATTTTTTCATGCGTAAACCCTGCCTGTTGATATTGTTTGATCACGGGCAGCAGATTTTTAAAAATTACGCTCTTTTTCTGCGACATTTTTTAATCCTGAGCAAGAGTAGCGCTAAGATTATCACTAAAGTTGCTCACAAAAAAGCATTTAATTTGGCATTTTGCTTACCATTGATTTAGATTTGCTTACCTTTTGCTTTTTTGGTCATTATATAGATTTTGTAAATTGTTGAATAAAGACTAGAAATTTAAGAATGAATGACGTAAATATAGGATTATCCTATTTTAAATACCACGATATAAAGGGACGTCATCATGGGAAAACTCAATAAAACAGAAAGAGAATGGCAAAGAGAATTGTCACCAGAAGAGTTTCGCATAACGCGTCAGAAAGGCACGGAGCAAGCTTTCACTGGAAAATATTGGAATACTAAACAAGCTGGTACTTATGTATGCCGTTGTTGCGGGGAACCGCTTTTTTCTTCTGAAACAAAATACGATAGCGGTTGTGGTTGGCCTAGCTTTTATAAGCCGATTGAACCTGCTGCGGTGGAAGAAAATGTAGATACGACACACGGTATGGTCAGGACAGAAATTGTTTGTCATCATTGTGACGCACATTTAGGGCATGTTTTTGCTGATGGCCCACAGCCGACTGGATTACGTTATTGTATTAATTCGGCATCCTTAGAATTAGAAACAAAAGAAAAAAATGATGAGGAAACTTATCCATGACCACCATTCACCAGTTTGAAGCAGAATTACTGGACGGAAGTAATAAATCCTTTGCAGATTATGAAGGTAAGGTTTTATTAATTGTAAATACCGCCAGCAAATGTGGGTTTACTCCTCAATTTGCAGGTTTGGAAAAAATTTACGAACAATATAAAGATCAAGGTTTGGAAGTTTTAGGCTTTCCATGCAACCAATTTGGCGGACAAGATCCGGGTTCGAATGATCAAATTGGCGCGTTTTGTCAAAAAAACTATGGCGTATCTTTCCCGATGTTTGCCAAAGTGAATGTAAAAGGCCCTGAAGCACATGTGATTTTCCGTTACTTAACCAATAACTCGAAAGGTGTATTGGGAAATGGCATTAAGTGGAATTTTACGAAGTTTTTAATTGGGAAAAATGGTCAGGTCTTGAACCGCTATGCACCCACGACCAAGCCTGAAACATTGAATGAAGACATTGAAAAAGCTTTGGCTCAGTCAAAATAAAGTGAATTATTGGCGGAACTGAGGTTGATATAAAGGCGCGAAAGCGTCTTTATTTTTTTTGGATGTTTTATACTGACGGCTCTTTATTTGAAGGTCATAACATTGTTTAAGCAGATGGTTAAACGTCGAATTTGTGTTTTAACGGTTTTTTTACCCGTTTGTTTGAGTACAGCGTGGGCAGATAGCAATTTGAACGCTTCTGAATCTGCAAAAACGTCTGTTGATGCCAGCAATCTAGACCGCACGACAGATGCTCGGGTCAACACATTATTGAAATTATTAAAAACACCTGTTGAAGAATATCAACCTACACGTGTTGCTGATGTAATTGATCCACATGTAAAACCGAAAATCTATGAAGTCTCTTGGGTAAATGCACCGCAATATGTGCTGTCTACGTCTGAGAAGAAAGCGTATAAGCATCCTGTCAAACTACAGCTCACCGTGATTGCTGCAACAGGCTACATTGGTAGTTCAAAACTCATCGCAAGTTCAGGCTCTAAAAGCTTTGATCAAAAAGTACAAAAATCCCTATTGGTTGCGCGACTTGAACCTATTCCGATGGTTGATAAAAATCTCAGTTATACCGTTGAGCATGAATTTGCTATTGATCCACCTCAATAAGCCTATAGCAGAAGGCACATGTTAATTATCGTTCTAAGCTCCCCGAATGATCTGTAATTTTCGGGTTTCCATCTGATAGATGAAGTTTGGAGATTAGTTTCATGAGTGGCAATTAAATTACTTAATCCTTGTGTATTTGATGAATGAAATCGCTCTTCGGCAATCAGGTGAGTGTAATTCGTTAAGTTGAGCTTAATAAAAAATTACAATTAAAAAATAAAAAGTAATAAATAAAAAGCATCGTAAAAGATGAAATGAAAGAATAAATGCTAATCATTATCATTTATTATGTGTGCGTATTTTCTAGGATTACTCTCCCAATGTTAAAAATGAAGCAGCTCTGTGTGATGATGGCGTGTGCTACACAAGGGTTCACATATGTTTATGCGAATGAAGTCGCTGAAACGGAACATCCCGCTGCCAATATCGATAGTACTGAAGTTCAAACGCTAGAAGCCATTAATGTGGTCGTGAGTGCGGATGCTTCTGCAAATGGCTTGATGAAGCCTTATGCAGGGGGGGCAAGTCGCGACAGGTGGTAAAGTGGGCATTTTCGGTAATCAGAAAAATTTAGAAACACCATTTAATATCACCAGTTATACCCAGCAATATATTCAAGACCGCCAAGCGAAAAGCGTTGGGGATGTGCTACAAGCAGATGCTGGTGTGCGTACCGCCAAAGGTTATGGGAACTTTCAAGAAGCCTATTTTATTCGTGGTTTTGCACTGGCATCAGATGATACGGCATATAACGGCTTGTATGGCATATTGCCGCGCCAATATATTCCAACAGAACTGTTTGAGCGGATAGAAGTCTTCAAAGGTGCTTCGGCATTTTTAAATGGTGCAATCCCGGGAGGAACAGGAATTGGTGGTTCAATTAACTTGCTTCCGAAACGAGCCAGTAATGATCCCTTAACACGTGTGACGGTGGGGACAAACTTCAATGGTGCCTATGTGGCATCGGATGTATCACGTCGCTTTGGGACAGATGATCAATTTGGGGTGCGGGTCAATACCGCTTACCATGATGGCGGAACCGAGATTGATCAAGAAAAGAAAACACTTGGATTGGCTTTGATTGCTGCGGACTACAAAGGAGAGCGTCTCCGCCTATCTGGTGATTTGGGATATAACAATAACCGCCTTTCAGAAAATCGACCAAGTTTACGTTTAACCAATGCGGTTACACAGCTTCCGAGTGCTGCTCAGTATGCTAATTATCATGGTCAAGCATGGACTTATTCAAACGAAGAAGATTTATTCGGAAGTGTACGCGCTGAATATGACTTAACCGATGCAACGACAGCCTATGCAGCATATGGTTTTCGCAAATCAGAAGAAGCCGGTGTTTACTCAAGTCAATAATTAAGTGATACTGCAGCAGGAACGGCAAAACTTTCTGCATCGATGATTCCACGTAAAGATCGTAATCACTCAGCAGAACTGGGTGTGAAAACTCAATTTGAAACAAGTGCTTTAAAACATCAAGTGGTCGCTTCTGGTTCTTTATATCGTGCAGATAAACGCTATAGCTATGGTTATGCCACCAGTTTGAATGATAATTTTTATGATCCAATTTACACCGAAGATTCAAACATTGACAAATGGTTGGGGGTAGAAGGGACTTATCCAAAAGCAGGTGTCAGTACCTTGAAAAGTTTTGCCTTGGGCGACAATATTTCGATGTTAGATGATCGTTTGACCCTCATGCTTGGTGCGCGTTATCAAGAAGTTGATCAAGACGTATATTCTTACGGAACCTATAAATACAATATTAATAAAAATCAGCTTACTCCGGCATTAGGCGTGAGTTATAAATTAACGCCTGAATGGTCTATGTATGCCAATTACATCGAAGCTTTGGTTCAAGGCGAAGCGATTTTGGATAGTGAAGGTAATAACTTTATTGCCGATCCATTTGTCTCGAAACAAAAAGAACTGGGCGTGAAATATGAAAATGGCTTGATTGGCGGAACATTGAATTATTTCTATACAGATCGCCAAAAAGCCTCAGTGAATAGCTCAGGGACTGCACAAATCAGTCAGGCGACGAATATTCACCAAGGGCTTGAATTTAATGCCTATGGTCAATTAACAGATTCAATCAAAATATTGGGCGGCGTAACTTGGATTGATACCGAACAAAAAGATACATACCAAGGTTTATTTGATGGACATCGTGTGATCGGTGTGCCGGAGTTCCAAGCCAATGTCGAAGCGGATTGGAAACTGCCAATTGAGCAAGATGTCAGTGTAAATGGGCGTGTTGTATATACGGGTTCAACTTATGCAAACAATGCCAACACATTGAAACTTAAAGATTGGACACGTGTAGATTTGGGTGCAAACTATAAAACGCAAATTAAGAGTGTACCCACCAGTTTGAATTTTAGTGTGACTAATGTTTTAGATAAAGACTATTGGGCTTCAGCATCGGTGAACGACTATACATATTTGTCACTAAGCGAACCTCGAACATTTAAATTGAGTGCAACATTTGATTTCTAATAGTGTTCAATGATTTCTTAATGATTGTTTCTAATTGAATACCTTAAATAATTAGCTCTGAATGATTGTTAAGAAATGACTCAAATAAAAATGCCCCAAATTTGGGGCATTTTTTGTTTTAAGCAAAACGCTTTAAATCAATTAAAGTACTGTTTTTAAGCGACGAATCACTTCTTCACATTGGGCAATATCGGCAACAAGGGCTAAACGGACATGGTTTTCACCCGGATTACCTTGTGCTGTATCACGCGATAAGTAACGGCCTGGAAGCACTTTAACGTGTGCTTTTTCCATGAGCATTTTGGCAAAGCTTTCATCATTATCCACTTTTAACCAGTAGTAGAACCCTGCATCAGGTTTTTGTAATGGTAGTAGGTGACCTAGTTCGCGTTGGAATAATTCAAATTTTGCACGGTACTGGACGCGGTTTTCTTCGACGTGTGCTTCGTCATCCCAAGCTGCAATTGAAGCTAACTGGTGTTGAACAGGCATCGCAGCGCCATGATAAGTACGGTATTGTAAATAAGGTTTTAAAAGCGCAGCATCACCTGCAACAAAGCCAGAACGCATACCCGGTAAGTTAGAACGCTTAGACAGTGAGTGGAATACCACGCAGTTCTTATAATCATCACGGCCTATTTCAGCACAGACTTCAAGCAGACCAACAGGTGCTTCATCAAACCAAAGCTCTGAGTAGCATTCATCAGATGCAATCACAAAATTATATTGGTCAGACAGTGCAATCAGTTTTTTAAACTGTTCTTTAGAAAGTACCGCACCTGTAGGATTACCCGGTGTGCAGACAAACAGTAAAGCGGTTTTTTCCCAAACTTCAGCTGGCACAGCGTCAAAGTCGCCAAGGTAGTTATTTTCTTCTGTACAGTTAATGAAGTAAGGTTCTGCACCCGCAAGTAAAGTTGCGCCTTCATAGATTTGGTAGAACGGATTTGGCATCACCACATATGGGGCATCTTCACGTTTAATCAAAGCTTGTACAAACGAGAAGATCGCTTCACGTGTACCAGACACAGGCAATACGTTGGTGTCTGCACTGATGCTATTGAGTTTAAAGCGACGAGTTAACCAATTTGCAATGCTCGTGCGAAGCTCAGGTAAACCCTTGCTGTTTGGGTAAGTAGATAAGTGTTGAAAATTATCAATAATGGCCTGTTTCACAAACTCCGGTGCAGGATGCTTTGGCTCACCAATCGATAGGGGAATCAAAGGCAAATCTGCGGGTTTCACATCCTGAAATAGCTTATTTAGCTTTTCAAATGGATAAGGGTGCAATAATGACAAACTGGAGTTCATGGAATGGATACCGATAATTTAAGTTAATGATGACTACAAACCTGATTCGATGCTTCATCGAGTGCTGACTTTAACTGTGCAGCAAACGTTTCCGCTTCTGAATCACTCATAGGTGAGCCATCTTTTTTAGTGACATAGAAAATATCTTCAGCACGTTCACCGAGCGTTGCAATTTTCGCAGAGTGAATATCTAAACCTTGCATCATAAATAAACCACCAACTTTAGCAAGTAAGCCCGGATGGTCAAGTGTCGCAATTTCAACCATATTTTGTTGAAGTGCTTCATTGAAAGAAATACTCACGGTATTTTCAATATCAAAATGACGCAGTTGACGTGGGATACGACGTTGCATCAGGCCTGGATACTTGTCAGATTGGCTCAAGGCTTGTTTGAGTGCTTCAATAACAGTTTGCTCACGTTCAGGATCTGTTAATAAGGTGCCAAAACGGTCAAGTACAACATAGGTGTCCAAACTAAATGCAGTGGATGCAGTGATAATACGGGCATCTTGAACATCTAGATTCATTCTGTCCAAAATAGCCACTGTGGTCGCAAACAAGTTAGGCTGATCTTGGGTGTAAATAAAGATCTGTACCGCATCTTGTGCAAATTTGCGATGTGCTCGCATCAGTACCAATGGTTCTGCATTATTGCCATGCTTTAATATGGCGCGCGTATGCCATGCGATTTCATCGGCAGATTCTTTTAGGAAATATTCATCACCGAGTTCTTGCCAAACAGTTTCTACATCGTAGAGCGAAAAATCGTTGACTAATAGTTCACTGGCCGCAAATTTAGTGTCTTCGATCAGCATTGGATAATCTACAGGACGACCCAAACCAGAACGAATCACATCACGCGCTTGTGTATACAGTTGGCGCATGAGGGATGCACGCCATGTATTCCAAAGCGTCGGATTAGTTGCATTGATATCAGCAACTGTCAATGTGTAAAGATAGTCGAGATGTTCCATATCGCCCATTTTCTCAGCAAATTCTTTCACTACATCTGGATCGGAAATATCTTTTTTCTGAGAAGTAACGGACATCAATAGATGGTTTTGAATCAACCATGCGACAAGGTTGCATTCACGTTCAGTAAACCCATGGGTACGGCAAAAAGCAATTGCATCCGCTGCACCAAGTTCACTGTGGTCACCACCACGACCTTTGGCGATATCATGGAAAATTGCCGCTAAATAAACAATGTCACGGCGCGCCAGTCGTTGGAATACGGAGCTAACGACAGGGAAGTCCTTAGCAAATTCAGGCTCTTTAAAACGGTTTAAATTACGTAGTAGTAATAGGGTGTGGGCATCGACAGTATAAATATGGAACAAGTCGTATTGCATGAGTCCCATGATTTGCCCAAAGGCAGGAATATAGTTGCCGAGCACACCATAACGTTTCATCGCCACCATGGTGTCATATAAACGGTAGGGTGAGCGAATGATCGCCATAAATAAGGCTTGATGTGCGGGATTGTTACGGAAGTTTTGATCAATACGTTTTGCCGCAAGAGACAATAGACGTAAAGTTCGGGCACGAATCCCTTCAATTTCTGGACGATTCGCCAAGAGGTAGAAAATTTCTAAAATAGCACTTGGATTTTCAGAAAAAATTTTATGATGCTGCACCGCCAATTTGCCATCGACTAATTTGAAATTGGTATTGATCTCTTCAATTTTACGTTCATAGTCAGGCAAGCGCGGTGTGATGACCGATTCATTGAAATAAGCCAAGAGCATTTCATTTAACGTCGTCACTTGCTGAGCGCTACGGTAGTAACGTTTCATGAACTGTTCGATTGGATAATTCGGTGATTTACCTTCTTCACGTTGATAGCCAAATTTAGCGGCAATGTCACGTTGATAATCAAACAATAATCGGTTTTCGTCGCGCTTGGTTAAGCGATGCAAATGATGACGAATTTCCCAAAGAAAGCTTTCTGTTTCTTCAAGAACGCCAAGTTCAAACTCTGAAATAAAACCCAAATGTACAAGGTCATAGATGCGATTGACACGGAAATGACGCTTAGCAATCCAGCCGATTTGGTTGATATCACGGATACCACCGGGCGCATTTTTAATATCGGGTTCTAAGTTGCTTTCGGTATTGTTGTGTTGAGCATATCGTTTGGCTTGCTCTTGCATTTTTGCATCATAGAAGGTTTTATCCGTCCATGTCTGTGACACGATACGGCGTGGCCATTTGGCTAGGTGTTCATTGCCCACAATCAAACGTGCTTCAATCAAAGCTGTTGCTACAGTTAAATCATTGGTGGCTTGAGCGACACAATCATTAATAGTACGCACACTGATGCCCGGCTTGAAATTACCAACATCCCAAAGTGTTGAAATAAAGCTGGAGATGAGTTTTTCTTGTTCTGGGCTGATTTCATCTTCAGACAAAATCATGATATCGACGTCGGAGTAAGGCAGCATTTCGCGGCGACCATAGCCACCGACAGCAAATAAACCGAGATCGGTTTGGTCGAGTTCAGCATGTGTCCATAAGAACTTTAAGGCTTCATCGATTAGATTCGAACGAGCCAAAATCACATCACGAATCGACTGTCCATTTTCAAAGCATTCCTGTAGCTGATTTTCAACATCTGAGCGCCATTGGTTAATCGCCTGAATGTCGTGGTTACTTTTAATGTAATTCAGCAGAGGAAGCGTATTGATCATGAACAGTGGTCCGTTAAGGTGTTACAAACTTAGTTTTGTTGAACACTGACTTGTTGTGCAGCATGTTGAGCAAGTTCACGCGCGTGATCTGTGGTTTCAGCGCGTGCTGTTGCTACGCCCATACGGCGACGTTTAAAGCCTTCTGGTTTACCAAAGAGGCGTAAATCGGTGTCTGGATTAGCCAAAGCAAGATTTAAGCCAGTAAATGATAAATTGGTATCATCCACGCCTGCATAGATGACTGCGCTCGCAGCAGTACTGTGTCGAGCAGTATTCACAGGCAGACCAAGAATGGCACGTGCATGCAGTTCGAATTCGCTTTGGAATTGCGATGCAAGCGTGACAAGGCCTGTATCGTGTGGACGAGGTGATACCTCACTAAACCATACTTTATCGCCTTTGACAAACAGTTCCACCCCAAAAATGCCACATCCACCTAATGCAATGGTTACTTTATTGGCAATACGCTTGGCTTCCTCTAAAGCAAGAGCAGTCATGAGTTGTGGCTGCCAACTTTCTACATAGTCACCAGCGTCTTGGCGGTGGCCAATCGGGTCGCAAAATGATGTTTCAATTTCACCTGTTTCTGCATTTTTTGCACGAACAGTCAGCAGGGTGATTTCAAAGTCAAAGTCAATTTGTGATTCCACAATCACTGTACCTTGATTTACACGTCCACCTGTTTGTGCATATTCCCAAGCAGCATCGACTTCATCAAAGCTTTTTACACGTGACTGTCCTTTACCCGAAGAAGACATGACAGGCTTAACAAAGTTTGGATAGCCAATGTCATCGCATGCAGCACGGAACGCTTCAAGGGTATTGGCAAATCGGTAGGCTGAAGTCGGGAGTCCAAGCTCTTCGGCAGCTAGACGGCGAATCCCTTCACGGTTCATCGTCAGGTTGACAGCTTTTGCAGAAGGAATGACAGTGGCAATATTTTGTTCTTCGATCTCGACTAAAACTTGAGTCGCAATGGCTTCAATTTCAGGAACAATCAAATGAGGCTTCACTTGAGAAATTAAAGCTTTAAGTGCCTCAGGATCTGCCATATTTAAAGTATGAGAAAAATGTGCAACTTGCATGGCAGGAGCATGGTCATAACGATCGGCAGCATGAACTTCTACACCCAAACGTTGCAATGAAATCACAACTTCTTTACCGAGTTCACCAGAACCTAACAGTAAGACTTTATACGCTGAAGACTGAAGTGGAGTACCAATAGTGACGCTCATGTAAATCATCCATGCTTGATTTTATGGGAATTTAAGCATAGCAGAACTTGTTCGAGAGATAAGCGAGTGTTCACATAAATAAATGATATTGTCCAACAATTTTTTTTATATCTTTATGGGGGAGCGTTCGTGTAATTATTTATCTGTTAAAATCTTTAAAAAGTGGTAATTAGTTGTTTTTTATTTAAATTCACTTTAAATATACCTGCATTTTTTACAGATGCAGGGAATGGCTCAATATCCAAATTTGCACATTGAAGCGCACAAAGCTGCACAGATGTTTGGCGGAAGTTGGGCCAGTACAGCAATCCGAGCAGTGGTGCGACGCATATGCATAAAATCAATATTAAGCCAATTAAAATGGCAGTGAAATAGAGTGCGTCTGCAGCTACCGATAGAATGTGAAATGATGAATTGAGCCATGAACTGAGGCTAAAAATGCACAATAGAAAAATCAATAAAAAACCCGAAAGCTGCAGAAAATTGCTGAACAGGCGGGGCATCGATATGTGTGAAAACATCAGGCGACGTGGATGTAAGTGCAGAATCTGCTGTGTGCAGTTATATAAGCCCACAATCTTTTGTTGCTGATTTTTCTCTATATAAATGGCGCGGATCTGATCTGCTGGTTGGCAATGTACAGCGCAGAAATTAGCACTGAATAGCTGGCTTTGAATGAAGCATTGAAAATATACGCTTTCGATGGGTTTTTGCAGTCCCCAGCTTAATTCAGATGGTTGTCTAGAATGATATAAA
The DNA here is from genome assembly GCF_013417245.1 of Acinetobacter sp. YH16042. Taxonomy (NCBI): domain Bacteria; kingdom Pseudomonadati; phylum Pseudomonadota; class Gammaproteobacteria; order Moraxellales; family Moraxellaceae; genus Acinetobacter; species Acinetobacter sp. YH16042. The sequence continues at coordinate 211,274 of NZ_VPEJ01000004.1, read as the reverse complement.
TTTTGCCTTGAATAAAATGGTACTTTGCCATCTATTGTTTTCCTTAAGATTTTTTGTGTTATGTGTTGACTATCTCATAAATATTGCTAATTAAAAGGCACAGGCTGAAGAAGCTTGTGCTTGAGGGAGATTTGGATTGTCGCTGACTTAGCTTTAGAGGTGAAAAGGTATATAGGTATAGACTAAGCCGTAAGTCAGTGCTGCAGTGAGCGTGGCTGGTACAATTTTCTTAAACTTGAAATACAAACCTGCAAGCACAGCAAATCCAACCAACATGGCAAAGCTTTTATTTGGGGCTTCAAGCAGAGGTGGTAAGGTTGCAACCACCAACATTGAACTAATTGCAGCGATACCAATCGAGCCCAAAGCGATTTTTAGCCATAAAGAACCACGCTGCTGTGAACCTTGCTGAAATTTCTGAATTACAAAAAATGGCCCAAACCGTGATGCAAAATTCGCAATTCCGACCAAGATCCCGACCAGGATAATTTCTAGATTCATGATGCTTCACCCATATGTTCAGGATCAGGTTTCTTTAAGACATAATGTTTGAATAAACCGGCAAAAATACCAGAAGAAATACCGATAAAAATCGCAGCAGACAAGTCGATAAAGTAGCAGGCAATCGCAGAAACAATAATTGTAACCGTGACCACAAATGTATGTTTTTTCTCAAATGCTGCGAGTAAAAAGCTTAAAAACAATGCAGGCAGTAGGAAGTCGAGTGCGGCTTGTAAAAATTGTGGAAGGTTGCTGACTTGATCGGCAAATAAACCGCCTAAAAATGAGCCTGTTGCCCAAGACAGCCAACTAAATAAGCTGAGTCCTAACATCCAAGATTCTGACCATTCTTGACGACGTTGCGACAGTTTGATCATACCTGATGCGAAAACTTCGTCAGTTAAACCCCAAGCCCAAACTGCCGTTTTCTTTAAATTGAGTCGGTCTTGAATCAGGTTTTGTAAAGCAGGACCGTAGAGCAAATGGCGTATATCGAGAGCAATCACAGTGAGTGCAGTCATCCAAATGGATGTTCCACTTCCCAGTAAAGCAACGACGAGAAACTGACTGGCACCTGCATACATAGAGCAAGATAAAAATAAGGCTTCCCACGCAGTGAAACCAAATTGAGTCGCAGAAACCCCAAATGCAAAAGAAACAGGAAGATAGGTAAAGATAATGGCTTGACTATCTTTAGCACCTTGCCAAAAACCCGCAGGCTGAACTGTAGGAAGTTTGTGCTCAGACACGACACACCTTTGAAAGAGTTGAACAACAGGTCAAATGATGATTGAGTATTGTACGCGAATTCACTAGCATATTGCCGAATATGTTTGCTGAAATGAGCCGGATATGCAGAGGTTAAAGATGCGTGGGATACTGATTGTTTCATTATTGAGCAGCACGGTGTTGTTGCAGGCCTGTGGTAATGATGGAGCTGAACAAGCTCAAGTCGAAATTAAAGCAGCACCCAAATTAACCAATGATGCAACGGAGTATGCTGCCAAAGCTTGGGCGTTTATCAATGAAGCCGATCCGATTGTTTATGCAAAGCAAGTTGATCAGATGGAAGAGAAAGTCCGTGTTCCAGCACGTAAATTGAGTACCGAATGGCGTATCAATGTCAAAATGACCGATTCTGTGACTGAAGGTAAATATGCACTGTGTCGTAAAGCTTTGACAAGTTTGGAAATTTGGGCACGTGAAAGTATTGATCAGAGTTCGACTGTTGCACAAAAGCAAGCAGATTATGAGCGTGATAAAAATCAATGCAAAGGTGCGATTGAAAACCCTGAACTCGGAAATACCGATCCGAAAAAAGTAGGCATTTAACCCGATCAAAGCAGTGAATTTTCACTGCTTTTTTTTAGAAAATATCAAAAAACAAGAATAAATCTATAATAGAGTATTGGAAAATCCTCCTAAAAGCATCGCTATTTCATATAAAAAATTAAATCAGTGCGCTGCAGTAGTATTGAGCTAAATTCCAAATTGCATGGTTTTTTTCTGAAGTTAAATAGATAAAAAGCATTGATTATTAAGTGCATAATTATTTTTTATAAAGATTCATTGATAAAAAACACTCCATTTTAGAACGCTAGTCGTCTGTCCTTCTCTTTAATTAATATCTTTAAAATATTAATAATACAAAGTATAGATAATGTGATAAAAAATTAAAATTATCATTATTTGATAAAATATGTAAAAATAAATGCGTAAAAGATGAAGTATGTAAATTAAATTAAAGACGTTGAATAGGTGATTAAGATGAAAAAAACATTAATGATGTTATCGGTTTTGGCTGTTTTGACTACAGCGGTCAATGTACAAGCAGCGACTGAAGACAGATCAGAAGCATCAACTCAAGAAATTGCAGCATGTACAAATGGTTTTGACAGTGTAAATGTTTGCCAATTATTGTCGTGATCAAAACTCGATAAAGCGAAGTGCCACAAATAAAAGCAAAATAACTATAAAGAATCATTCTGGTGCAATTAAATGCACTTATTTAAATCACAAATGTCAGACATCATGCACAGGAAGTGCATGAGCAATCTGATGTAACTGCGCTAGATCTAAAATTTCAATTTGTTTAAACGCAACACGAAGCACCTGCATTTTTTCCAACTGCTGAAGCTCCTGATTGACTGATTGTCGTGAGCAATTCATCAGTTGCGCGAGTTGTTCCTGTGAGATGTGTATGGTGTGTTGCTCAATTTCCAAATGATTTCCATATCCATTTAAAATAAACAGCAGACGCTGTGCGAGACGTTGACTTAAACTTTGCGTATGTAAGGCAATGAGTTCCATAAAGGCATAGCGAAGTTTTTGACTGGTGAGCTGGGCAATATGAAACCAAAACTCGGGGTGTTGTTGTATTAACTGCTGAATTGCCTGAGCGGGTAGGTGTAATAAGGTGGACTTTTTGGTACAGATGGCATCGTGAGAACGTGGTAATTGGTCAACCAAGGATATTTCGCCAAACCACATAATTGGCTCAGCAATGGCGGCAATTGCTTCTTTGCCATGAATATCAATATAGCCTAAGCGAACTGCGCCTTCTAAGACTGCATACATACCATTAAAACGCTGTCCTGATAAAAAAACACGTGCGTCTTTTTCGAAAGTTAAGGTCAGGGCATGGCGGCAGATAAAGTCTTGGAAGGAAAGATTTAAGCCTGAATACCACACATTTTTATTGAGTTGATGCACATATTGAGCGTCCAGCACAGCATATCCTTATTTTTTGGTCCAATTTGTCTATTAGCTGACAACTTTATTGATGCATTTTTTATATAGTGAAATGAGTGAATGAACAAGGAGTAAGTTAATGAGCAAACTTGAAAGACTGCTAAGCCAATATGCAGCATATCATTTAGATCGAAAAAATGTACTGACGCATTTTGTGGGTATCCCGCTCATTGTATTTTCGATTATGTGTCTAACAGCACGAGCAGGGCTGATGATTTCAGGTTTTGAACTAACCCTTGCATTATTGTTGATTATTGCCAGTGTCATTTATTACCTGAGTTTAGATAAAATTTTCGGTTTGATCATGCTTTTGGTGTTTGCCGTCACATATCCCTTAGCCTTAATGATCGCAAAAATGAGCCTTATGTCATGGTTGATCTGGAGTGTGGGGATCTTTGTTGTGGGTTGGATCATCCAATTTATCGGTCATTATTATGAAAAGAAAAAGCCTGCGTTTATGGATGATGTTATTGGCTTGGCAATAGGGCCTTTATTTGTCCTAGCAGAATTTGTGTTTCTACTCGGCTTTCGTAAAGAGCTTGAACAACGCATGTTGACAGAAGGAAGAAGACAGCGTGCAGAGATGGATTCAAAAGCATTACATATTGCTCACCCATAAATGAGTTGAATAAAAAAGCCGGATAATTCCGGCTTTTTTTGCGATGTGTTGATTCTCAACTGTTTAGGATTTCACAGCAGCTTTATGTTGTTCCGCTGCGACCTTTTGTGCAGCGATTTTTGCTTTTGCGTCAGTATTTGCAGCTTTGGCAGCATGGGCTGAAGTTTTAGCTTCTGATTTTGCTTGTGTTGCAAGATGCTGTGCTTGAGCTGCATCATGTTTTGCTAATTTTTGATTATGTTTCACTTTACTCTGAGCCAATTGGCTGGCTTGTTTTGCATCGTGTCGAGCGACTTTTGCATCATGCTGCGCAACTTGTGCTGCATGTGTAGCAGTACGTTCCTGATGTTTTGTATCTTTAGCAATGGAAACACAAGTACCACCTTTATGGTTTGCACCTGTACCACCTGTAAGTGTGGTGCCTTGTGGACGTGCAAACGCAGTTGCACTAAGCATTGTAAAGATACCTGCTGTTAGAATTGTGCTGATTTTTTTCATTGCTATTGTTCTATGAAAATAGGCATTAGTGCCTATGAATAAATTTATAGCAGAACGGTAGAGATTTAAGTCGTTGCACTGTGGTGACTCGGCAACCAAATCATGTATTCGTGTCGATATAATTTTGTTTTTAAGCAGGTTTTAAGTTTTTAAATATGCTTATTTTTTGGCTTGGGCTTTTGCCTGAAATTAAAAAGCCAGCAAATTGCTGGCTTTTTATGGGTGCTCTTATACGTTAAAACGGAAGTGTAAAACATCGCCATCTTGAACGATGTATGTTTTACCTTCTAAACGCCATTTACCTGCTTCTTTAGCGCCAGCTTCACCGTTGTATTGAACGAAGTCGTTGTAGGCAACACATTCAGCACGAATAAAGCCTTTTTCGAAGTCAGTGTGAATCACACCTGCAGCTTGAGGTGCAGTTGCACCAATTTTCACTGTCCAAGCACGAACTTCTTGTACACCAGCTGTAAAGTAAGTTTGAAGGCCAAGTAAGCCATAACCTGCACGAATAACCACGTTTAGACCAGGTTCTTCCATGCCTAAAGCTTCAAGGAATTCAGCTCGGTCTTCATCTTCAAGTAATGAAATTTCTGCTTCGATTTGGTTGCAAAGTGGAACCACAATCGCATTTTCTTCAGCAGCTAATTTTTGTACTGCTTCTAAGTGAGGGTTATTTTCGAAACCATCTTCTGCAACGTTGGCAATATACATGGTTGGTTTAAGGGTTAGGAAGCCATAACCACGCACCAATTTACGTTCATCTTCATCAAGGTCAGCTGCACGCGCAGGTTTACCTTCATCCAGTAAAGGTAAGATTTTGTCTAAAACAGCTTTGGTCGCAATCGCTTCTTTATCGCCACCTTTTGCAGATTTTGCTAGACGTGTAATTGCTTTAGAAACAGCTTCTAAGTCAGCAAGTGCAAGTTCAGTGTTGATTGTTGCGATATCGTCAAGTGGATCAATTTTGCCATTTACGTGAATGACATTCTCGTCTTCAAAACAACGTACAACATGTGCAATAGCATCCGTTTCACGAATGTTAGCTAAGAATTGGTTACCAAGGCCTTCACCTTTAGATGCACCAGCAACGAGACCTGCAATATCCACAAATTCCATCGTGGTTGGGACAACACGTTGTGGGTTTACAATTTCAGCAAGTTTATCCATACGTGGGTCAGGTACAGGTACGATCCCAGTATTTGGCTCAATTGTACAGAATGGGAAGTTTTCAGCAGCAATCGCAGCTTTGGTTAATGCGTTGAAAAGCGTTGATTTACCAACGTTCGGCAGGCCGACAATACCACAGTTAAAACCCATGAAATAACTCACAAAGTATTATAAAAAAATTGTGGATGATTTTACATGAAAGCCATAATAAAGTCAGGTGATATGGGAGGGAGAATGTATAACTTATTGAATCGCGCTGAGATCGAGATGAATTCACGTCTGAATAAAGCTTAAGTTGCACTACGGATGCAGAATAGGTGCAAAAATGACATTGTGTTTCAATAACACAGTGACTAAAGTATCCCTATAAAATTACTGGGTTTTATAAACCACAGTTACAACAAAAACTTGGAGCATTTATGCGAACTCTCTACCAGTTTCCACTCTCACATTTTTGTGAAAAGGCGCGCTGGTTACTCGATCATAAAGAGTTGGATTATGTGGCTCATAATTTAATGCCGGGTGTACATCGTGCATTTGCACAGCTTAAAACAGGGCAAAACAAATTACCGATTTTACGTGATCAAGATCATTGGGTTGCAGATTCAACTCAAATCGCCTTTTACTTGGATGCGACCTACCCCGAACATAGTCTGATCCGTCCAGATGTCAAACTGCGTGAAGACGCTTTAGAAATTAATGAACTCTCCATTGAGTTAGGCCAACATGTGCGCCGTTGGGGGTTGGCCCATGTATTAAATGAAAGTGAAGAATCACTTGATATTTTAATTGGTGAAAAGGGCTATTTACGTCAGTTTGAAAAATATTCCAAGCCCATTATAAAGGCACTGGTTTCTAAAGGTTATCAATTAGATACGGATAAGGTTGCGGCTTCACGTGAGCGATTGGACGAAATTGTGGTTGATTTAAATCAACGTCTGATCGAACAAGGTGGGCGTTATTTTGTAGGCGACCGATTAGGTTTGGCTGATATTGCAGTGTGTTCAATGTTGGCGCCGATATTAGAGATTGTTGGAACGCCGTGGGAAAAAGAGCATGGCGAAACCTTGTCAGAAGAGTTTAAAGCTTACAAAGCCTATTTGAGCGATTTGCCTTTAGGTCAATATGTGCAACGTATATACCAAACAGAACGTAACGCACGTGTAGATTGGCGTGGTGTATAAGCTCTTTATATGAAAGCTTTGCGTCATACTGCTTTAAAAAAGCGCGCCTAACAGCGCGCTTTTTCATCAGACATTCAATCCTTAAATATAGCTTTGTTGTTGAATATCCAAAATATTCAGCACTGGACTGATACTATCGGCTTGTAAAGTATTCAGCGGCATAACAGGGTAGAATATATTGCCTAGCGCATCCTTAATACTTGGGATGATGGTGGAGATATCAAAATCACCTTGAGCAGAACCTAAATTTTCCAATAGGTCATTAATATTCGGTAATTGGCCCGTGAGGTTTTCAGTCAATTGGTTGAACTGATCCGTGATAGAACCAAGATCAATTTTTTCAGGAGCAAGATTGCCAAGTAAATCGCCAAGATCTGGAATGGTCAGTTGATCGAGGAACTGAGTCGCTTCACCATTGCTGTCCATCAGAGCAATGACTGGTTTCAACGAATCAATCACTTGATTTAAATCAGTTGAAAGCTTCAGTAAGGATGGATTGTTGACCACATCCAAAATGGTGCTCACGCTATTTAATACATCATAAATCGCTTTGACGGTTTGAGCCTGATTCGTATCGATGACATCACTTTTTGCCAGTAAATCTAATAGCGGATTAAGTCCTTTGATCACCCCTGAAATGGTCTCAGGGATATTGCCTTGGTTGGCTGATGAAATGGCGGTCACTAGATTGGTCACACTTCCAATCACAGTCGGTAAAGCATGACTCAATTGTTCCATATCAATAGATGAGTTATCTTTATTGATTGAGGCTAATAAAGGTAGGAGGGCACTCGTTGCACCTTGTGCAATTTGCCCAAAGTCAATGTTTCCAGAAGACGAGCTCCCAATCATCTGAATAATGGGTTGCGCATATTCTAAAACTTGACTGAGTGTATTGATAATTTGCGTTGAATCCGTTGACCCAGTTGCGCTTCCAAGCATAGCAAGCAATGGTTTGATGGCATTTACAGCACTGCTAATATTGTCAGGAAGATTACCTTGATTATTGGTGCTACTCAGTAAACTTTGCAAGCTGTTGACAATGGTAGGTAAGGATTGAACCAACTGATTCATCTCTGTTGAGCCAGCGTTGCCACCTAAATTTTGTAGGAGCGGTTGCAGTGTTGTCATCAAAGTCTTGAGTGCATCCGAATTTGAACCGTTATTGGATGTAAGACTTTGAATCGTGCTAATCACTTGGGGCAGCGTTTTAGTCAGTGCGCTAAAATCAAAAGACTTTGTGCCACCTAAATTACCCAATAATCCTGTCAGCGTATCCGTGATATTGGTTGTAGGTTTAAGCGGGCTAAGTAGGTTACTGACCGTGCTGCTAATTGTACTGAGCTGTAGGGAAGGGCTTAGTACAGAACTTAATTTTGAGCTGAGTGAACTCAGTGATTTAATTGCCATGTTTATTCTTCCGTTTTTGTTTTTTTTGTATATTTATGAACCGCCGCTATTTTTTAATGTAATTACCAAACCAAGTAAATAAGTGAAAAAAAAGAAATGTGACATAGAGCGCACATTGAAAAATAAAGTAAAAATAAAAAATTGAAAAATATAAATAAAATATCTTTCCCTTTTATCAGAAATTGATTTATTCAGATCAATGGAATGCATCGAGAAGCTTTATTGGTAGGTTGTCTAAAGACGTTATTTAGAATATAAAAACTAAACTTTGATGAAAAAACATTCATTTAAACACGATATTTATGCAAATTATTATGTTCATAATGCATATGAGCTTTATTATTTTTAATAAATCATGCTATACATGAGAAAACTTGCACATAAATGCTGATTTTAAAACTTAAAATAACATTGAAAATGACAACAGGTGTTTGATGAATCTGGATCATCAGCACTGTTTTCAAAAATGGCTGGAGTAGACTGATGGAACTAGACCGTTTTGATAAACAAATTTTAGAAATTTTGACCCATGAAGATGTCAATTTAAATGAACTGTCAGAGCGGGTGAATTTATCGGTCAGTTCAGTTCATCGTCGGATCAAACAATTGATTGATCACAATATTATCAGTGGTCTGAAACGTGAAATTAATTATCAAAAATTGGGCTTTAGTTTGCATGTGCTGCTACAGGTGTCCTTAAGCAAACATGATACAGATACCTTTGCTAAATTTTTAGAAGCATTAGAAAGTATTCCAGAAGTCATTAATGCATTTTTGGTGACAGGGCAGTCTGCCGATTTTATTGTGGAAGTCGTTGCACGGGATATGGAAAACTATAGTGAAATTTTACTCAAGCGCATTGGTAAAATTGAACACGTAGTTGCATTACATTCGAGCTTTGTAATTAAACAATATAATGTTTTTAACTGTAATGGCTTATTAAATAAGGTTTAAATGCAGCCCTCATATATAAACTCAAACAGTTGAAAGCTAGGCAATAAAAAACGCACCGAAGGGTGCGTTTTATACTTCACTCGATTGAACTATAGAGCTTCTAACTCAGCCATCACTTCATCGGTGAATTCAACGTTGGTATACACGTTTTGAACGTCGTCAAGATCTTCAAACATATCAATCATTTTGATGATTTTTTTCGCTTGTTCGATATCTGAAATTAACGCTTTAGTTGAAGGGTTCATGACCACTTCGGCGTTATCAGATTTTAAACCTGCTGCTGCAAGTGCATCCTGAACCTCACCGAAAGTTTCAGGTGTGGTGATAACTAGAATTTCTTCTTCGTCCACTTCGATGTCTTCAGCACCCGCTTCTAAAGCGACGTCCATGATTTGATCTTCTAAAGAAACATCTTCAAAAGTAATCTCACCACGTTTGGTAAACATATAAGCTACTGAACCTGCAGTACCTAAATTACCATCAGTTTTCGAGAAGCAATGACGAACGTCAGGAACAGTACGGTTCAAGTTATCCGTCATTGTTTCAATGATGACAGCAACACCACCAACGCCATATCCTTCGTAGGTTACTTCTTTTAGATCGGTATTTTCTTCACCGCCCACACCACGTTGGATCGCACGGTTAATGGTGTCACGTGTCATGTTTGCAACTAATGCTTTTTCAACAACAGCACGTAAACGTGGGTTAGACGCTACATCACCGCCGCCTAAGCGTGCAGCTGTCACGATTTCACGGATAAATTTTGTGAATACTTTAGCGCGGCTCGCATCTTGTTTTGCTTTACGATGCTTAGTATTAGCCCACTTGGAATGACCCGCCATGCGAAATATGCTCCTTGTAGATTGGCCTTATGCCTATCAAATTGAGCAAATTCTACCATAATGGCTTTTTTGTGTGAAAGTACTGGATTTCATGAATTGAGTAGTTGAAAAAAAAATATCCAAATTTGAGAAAATAATGCGAAATGTCTAAACGCCCGTACTGTAATTTTTCTTATGATGAGAATCGGGCTAAAAGGGGGAGTCTGATCCTGTTATAACAGGAAGATATAAATGTACAATGCGTGGAGCACGATACATTTATATCTTTAAATACGTAGTTCGTTAAAACGTGAATGGCGCTTAGTCTTTATTTTTAGGTTCTGGGATCACGATATCTAAACCTACTTTATCTTTATAGAGTTGCTTAATTAAAGCTAAATCGTGATCGAGCTCAGTCGGGTAAATCTTGCCAAAAATACCACCTTGTTTGGTTTTTGAGTTGGCATACATTAATACAATCGGCACACCTGCTGCTTTAGCAATATACCAAAAGCCTGTACGAATTGGTTTTCGTGTTTCACCACGTACTGCACGGGTCGCTTCTGGAGCAATGACTAAATTAAATTTTTCATTGGCTTCAAAATGCTCAACCATTTGAGTCACGATGTCTTTATTGGCTTTACGGTCTACAGGAATCCCGCCAATCGCTTCAAGAACAGGTTTAAATGGACCTTTAAAGAGTTCTTTTTTAATCAGCGTGTGAATTTTGATGTCATAAATTTGGCAAAGGGCCAATGAAAGTACAGCATCCATCATTGAGGTGTGTTCAAAGCCGACGATCACTTGTTTATTTTCTAAAACATCAGGTTCTACGCGGTATTTCCAGCCCGCCAATTTAAATGCGGATTCGCCAATAAACTTTTTCAACATAGTCGGTGATACGGTGATTTTAAAAAGGTGTAATTTCTGCTTGTTTGGATCATGAGTCAAGAGGATTTAAGTGAGCTTTGATCTGAATTGTGCATATATTACAAATCGGAATAAGAAGGGCGGATTGAAAAATTATACTTTTTAGCAATAAATCGGTTAAATTTTATATAGCAAAGCTATCATCATAGATAAAAATACTCTTAAAAATTTGCTAAATATGGCTAGGCACCGTCAGAAATTCTTATTAGACTTTTGTCGTAGGTTAAAACTTTTAACCTGTTGGTCTTAACTCGTTTTCTAACGGAGAACTCAAGCATGATTTATTTAACTGCTGTGTTATTCGCTGTTGCTATGTTTGCTTTGATTGTTATTTGGTCAATTGTTGAGTTTTATTTGGACTTAAGAAAGCCTGAACAGGTTGAGTCTTAATTTTTGCACTTTTAAAATGCGAAATATGTAGTATTTCTAAAAGTCATGAATCAAAAAACATTTGCTTATAATGAATAAAATAATATCTTTTAAGTATAACAAATCGTGACTTAATTTACGGGTATTTAGAACTTAAGCTTTTAAATTTTTCTTGAATGTATTTTTTTATAACCTACTTCTCGTATTAAGCAATCGTGGCTTACTCAAGCTGGCTTGAAGTTTTGTACGTATCTATATGTTATCTGCCATATCTTTTAAAGGCTTAGACTGACTTTATTTAGTTTTTAACATTAAAAAACCCCTCACGATTAATGCACGTAAGGGGTTGTTTTATATGGTGGGCCCACACGGACGACTACAAATTTTCATCTTATTGATTATGAAAGTTTATTTATAATGATCAGTGTTGAGGATACAAATTAGGATACATGGTTTTGATTGTTGTTTTTATGACCAGTATTGTTCTGTTTGTATAAAATTCAACCCGTGCGAGCTAGGCATATTTTACAATCAGCGAATTAAATAAAAATTTACTTAATAGCATTCCATCAATGTTGAACTTTTAGTATCTACAATTCTATATAGTTCTAAGAATATTTAATTCAATTTTGCGTAAAACTTGCTCTGATTCGGATTAATAAAAATGTAATCTGATAAGAATGAGTTTGTGATAGCTTTGTTGCATAAAGCCTTTGAAGATATGGTTTCATAAGTTACTAAAATTTAAGTGACAACTTAGGTATGAGGTCTGCCTAAGTCTGTAAATTTATTTAATACGGCTATCTCATACTTGACTGTCAAAATTCTCTAAGTACAGTTTATCGCCTAATAATTTGATGCAATGCATCTTGGTTTTAACAAAACTTCGCCAATGATAGCCTGACCTTTTTCCATCAGCTGATGTCTAAACGTTTAACTATCCAAACCAAGTTACTTCGCCTCTATGAGCTATTCTTCTGAATTTTCCAAGGCTTTACATTTTTTAGGTGGAATCACTGCATGTGTTTAATGATCTGCAATGAACTGACCGCACTGCTTGGGATCATAAGCTTCATCAGTATATTCGGAATAAATCGGCTCATCTTGTGGAATCTGATTAAGTAAATCACCAAGCACCTGTGAATCACTGACATTATTAATTGTGAGCTGAACTGCTCGTATTTGTACGATTGCAGTATCTATACGAATATGAAATTTACGCAATTGATGAAGATATTCAGGTTGATATTACTTGAATTTCAATAATCACAGTTAAGAAATTAGCGTTATAAAATTTGATAAAATTAATTATGAAAAATGAGAAAAATTAAATAGCCAATTGGTTGATATTTAATTTATTGGATATTAATAATTTTTAATTTAAGAAATCCGAGGATTTAGGGGGTGTTTTTGATTTTTTTAAAAATAATATTATATATTTTTGTTGGCTTGTATTTTATTGAATATGAGTGTTAAAGATAAATTTTACTAGTTTTTTAATTGGATGTTTGAAAGTATTTTTATTTTAATGGAATATTGTAAGTGCAATATTCCATTAAATTTGGGGGTTTTAATTGATATGGATTGTATGATATTGACTAGTAATCACTCATGGAAGATGGGATGCTTTCAAATAATTTTTGTTTAATTTCATGTTTGTTAATTCGATTTTTTCTTTCTTTTAATAATCTATCAAGCCAGATAAGAAAGGCTTCGTGATTATTATAGCAAGTATTTACATTTAAAAAACCACTCAGCTCTGAGCCATTTTTAATGTTTAATTCAGATATTAATGAATATCCGATATTTTTTGTTTCTTGACATATATAAAGTTCAAAATTCATATCTAATAATACGCTTATGTGAAAATATTATCTTAATTATTCTCTTAAAATTTTGCAGCGTGTCGACATTGCAAGTGTTCAAAAAAAGCACGGAAGACAATAAAAAGTTATTTTTTGATTTTTTAAAGAGTGGTGTTTGAAAAATAAACAAGACTACCGTTACTCACCGGGAAGGATTTAAATTTTTTTTTGTTATGTCATAAATTGTGTGAAAAATAATCAGTGTTACGTCATACTTCGTATAAAATGCAGCCTTTGTTACGTCATAAAGTGGCTGTATTTTGATCGGTGTTACGTCATAAATTTTGAATTTCTGTTTAATTGTTTTTAATGTTTTATTTTGGAGGCTTTAATTGTTGATTTTTCAATGAACTTTATTCTGTGGTTTATTTATTTTTATATTCAAATATAATTTATTTTGTAGATTTTTATTTTATTGAATGTTAATTGTTTTGTTGTTTGGTTTTTATGATTTTAAATTTATGTTAATTTTGTTTATAGTGTTGAGTTGATAGTGTTTGTTTTTTTATTGTGGTTTTATTTGATGTTGTGTGGTTTGATGGTGTTTTGGATTTTTAAGAATTAAACTTCAATTATGCTGTGATTGTTTTTTGAGTAATATTTTATTTTTGAATGTTGATTTATTTATATTTAAATAATTATTTTAATTTAAGGTGTGAGTTTTTGTGTTGAAAAAATTTTATTTAAAATAATTGTATGGTGGTGAATTTTTTTTGGCATGATTTGATTTTTATTTTCTTAAAGTGAAGGTTTGATATATGGATAGAAATGTATTTAAATTGATTTTTAGCGAAAATTATAGAGCTTATATTGCATATTTCTTAATTAAATTTACGTTAATTTTACAGTTATATAATATGTGCTTTTTTTTAATATTTACGTGAGCTTAAAGATGGGGGTGAATAGCCACCAAAATTCTAGACACATATAACCATCTTTTGATGGGCTTTTTCATAATCCAATGGCGTAAGCTTCATATTGGGATCGATGCTGAAACCCTTCAAATACGTGCAGTACAACTTACTACAAATAATGTAAGCGATTCGCAAGTTCTCGATGATTTACTTGCTCAAATTTCTTTAGATGAACGAATTGATTCGGTCTATACCGACGGTGCTTATGATACGAAGCACTGTAGACAAGTCATTTTAGATCGAAATGCACATGCAGTCATTCAGCCAAGAAAAAATGCAAAGCCATGGAAAGATCAGAAATTAAGATCTTTAGAGCGGAATGAATTATTAAAGACAGTCAAACGTTTAGGCAGATCACTTTGGAAAAAATGGTCTGGTTATCACCGTCGAAGTTTGGTTGAAACTAAGATGCATTGCATCAAATTATTAGGCGATAAATTAACAGCGAGAAGTTTTTCTAGTCAGGTAAATGAGATCCATGCACGTATAGCCGTATTGAATAAATTTACAGAATTAGGTCGTCCTCATACCCAAGTTGTCACTTGAGTTTTGTTCAAATGAGCAGAGTGCTGCCTTTTAAATCTTTGTGCAACAAAGCCCTTTCAAATTGAAAATAAAAAGATACATTCCTTATTTTAAAATTGACGAAGTAACTCGATTGTTATACTAAACAATCGTCTTTTGTCCCATTCTAAGACTAGTAAAACTCCTTTCAAATCAGGCACAATCAACATTATAAATTTCAAGTTTTACAGCTACTTCGCTGGCGGTGTTTTTTAAATGACAAATAATAACTTTTCACAGACTGCGGCTTTCATTTGGTCGGTTGCAGATTTGCTTCGTGGTGACTTTAAGCAATCACAGTATGGACGTGTGATTTTACCGTTTACCTTATTGCGCCGTTTAGAGTGTGTGCTTGAGTCAAGCAAGGCAGACGTATTGGCTGCCAATGAAAAAGTAAAACAAATGCCACTGCCTGAAGAAGCCAAAGAAAAAATGCTTTTAAAAGCCACCAATGGCTTATCGTTCTGTAATACCTCAGAACTGGATTTGGGCAGTCTTGGGCAAAAGGACATTCGTGCCAACCTCATTAATTACATTCAGCAATTTTCTAAAGACGCACGAGAGATTTTTGAACATTTTAAGTTTGATGAATTTGTAGGTTTACTCGATGATGCCAACTTACTGTATAAAGTGGTACAAAAGTTTGCTGCAACAGACTTAAGTTATAACGCCGTATCCAATCACGAAATGGGCTTAGTGTTTGAAGAACTGATTCGCCGTTTTGCGGAAGGATCAAACGAAACCGCAGGGGAACATTTTACCCCGCGTGACATTGTGCGTTTAACCACAGGCTTAGTGTTTGGTAAAGATGATGATGCTTTAACCAAAGAAGGTATTATCCGTACCGTATATGACCCAACAGCGGGTACAGGCGGATTTTTATCTTCAGGTACGGAATATGTGCGTGAACATAACCCTGATGCGGTGATTCGTGTCTATGGTCAGGAGTTAAACCCTGAATCCTATGCCATCTGTAAAGCCGATATGCTGATTAAAGGTCAGGATGTTAAAAACATTAAACTCGGCAATACGCTGTCCAATGACCAACTTGCCTACGACAAGTTTGATTATATGCTGTCCAATCCTCCATTTGGGGTGGATTGGAAGAAGATTGAAGACGATATTAAATCTGAGTATGAGCAAAAAGGCTTTGAAGGTCGTTTTGGTGCAGGCTTGCCACGTGTGTCGGATGGTTCGTTACTGTTTTTAATGCACTTAATGAGCAAAATGCGTCAGCCAGATGCCGATAATCAACAAGGTAGCCGTATTGGGATTATTCTCAATGGTTCACCACTGTTTACAGGCAGTGCAGGCAGTGGCGAGAGTGAAATCCGCCGTTATATTTTAGAAGCCGATTTGCTAGAAGCGATTATCGCCCTACCAACCGATATGTTCTATAACACAGGTATTGCCACCTATGTTTGGGTGCTGAGCAATAAAAAAGACGCTGAGCGTAAAGGCAAAGTACAGCTTATAGACGGCAGTAACCTGTATAGCAAAATGCGTAAGTCACTTGGCTCAAAACGTAATGAAATGAGCGAAGATGATATTGCCCTGATTAGTCGCACTTATGGCAGTTTTGAGGTGATGGATGCCCATGAGCTGGATAAACCTGCCGATGTAAAATCGAATCGTGGTCGTCAATCTGCAAGTGCTAAAACTGAAACGGCGAAGACTTTCTCAAGCAAGATTTTTAACAGCTACGAGTTTGGCTACCGCCGTGTGACCATTGAGCGTCCGTTGCGTTTATCGGCTCAGGTGAGCGATGAGCGTATTGCCACTTTACGTTTTGCACCAAAGCCGTTTAATGCCGTGATGCAAAAGCTGTATGACGATTATAGCAATACTTGGACAGCAGACAGCTATGGTCAATTGACTGAGTATGAAGCTGAGATTCGTGCGCTGATTAAAGCTGAATTTAGCGAACTGAAAGAAAAAGACATTAAAACCGTACTTGAGCCAAAATTGTGGTTAGAGCAACGTAGTTTATTGACCAAAGCGCAAGCCTTACAAGACAAGATTGGCACGGCGCAATGTGATGACTTTAATGCTTTTGATGATGTACTGAAACAAGCCTTAAAAGATGCCAACATTAAATTAGAGACCAAAGAGAAAAAGCAATTTATTGATGCCATTACATGGAAAAATGCTGATGCTGAACCTGTGGTGAGCAAGGTGGTTAAAGGCGCAGAAAATCCGCTGTATGGTCAGTTTAGTTATCAAGGCAAAGTGGTTGAATTTGTACAAGATGGTGATTTACGTGATGCCGAAAACATTGCTTTAAATCCAAATGTCAGCACTACCGATTTAATTGAGTCTTATTTTAAGCGTGAGGTACAACCGCATGTGCCTGATGCGTGGATCAATGCTGATAAGCGTGATGCACAAGATGGTGAAATTGGTATCGTGGGGTATGAAATTCCGTTTAACCGTCATTTTTATGTGTATGAACCGCCACGTGATTTAAGTGAGATTGATGCGGATTTGGATGCGGTGAGCCGTGAAATTATGGCACTGCTTCAAGAGGTGCATTCTTAATGGCAAAGTATCAGAAATATGCTGAATATAAAGATTCAGGTATTGAATGGTTAGGTGAGATTCCTAGTCATTGGGCTATGAGTAAATTGCGGTATTTATTTGATTTTAGTAAAGGCTTATCCATCACGAAAGAAAATCTTCAAGATGAAGGTATTCCATGCGTGAACTATGGTGAAGTCCATTCTAAATATGGCTTTGAAGTTGATCCTCGAAAACACCCACTAAAATGCGTAAGTGAAAGCTACCTAAAAACATCTGAAAATGCGCTTTTGAATAACGGTGACTTTGTTTTTGCTGATACTTCGGAAGATTTAAAAGGATCAGGAAATTTTACACATTTAGTTGGTGATGAGCAGATATTTGCAGGTTATCACACTGTTATTGCCCGTCCTTATGATGCTTGTGCGAGTAGATTTTATGCTTATTTATTTGACTCAAAAGAGTTTCGATCTCAAATTCAATTGGCTGTCAAAGGTGTAAAAGTTTTCAGTATCACACAAGCGATGTTGAGATCGGCGGATGCTTGGCTTCCATCACCTGATGAGCAAACCCAAATCGCCAATTTCCTCGACCATGAAACCGCAAAAATTGATAGCTTAATTGCCAAACAAGAAAAGCTGATTGAACTGCTTAAAGAAAAGCGTCAAGCGGTGATTAGCCATGCTGTGACCAAAGGTTTAAATCCTGATGTAACTATGAAAGATTCAGGGGTGGAATGGTTAGGGCAAGTGCCTGAGCATTGGGAAATTCTTAAATTTGATTACGCTATAAATACAGTCAGTGATATCGATCATTACATGCCCAATTCCGTTGATGAAGGAATCCCTTATGTAATGACAGGAGATTTACAAGACGTTGTTAGTGAGATTGACTTTGAAAGCTGTAAAAAAGTTGCCTATTCAGATTATCAAAAGCTATCTAGAAAAATTAAAACAACTAAAGATGACATTATTTTTGCTCGATATGCAACCATTGGAACTTTGTCGTATGTAGATATAGATAAAGAGTTTTTAGTTTCATACTCATGTGTAACTATTAAATCCAATCCATTAAGAACAACGGGTAAATATTTATCTTATTATTTAAAGTCCCAAGCTTTCTTACAAGCAATTCAACAGCAGATTAATTCAAATACTCAAGGGAATGTAGGTGTTGATAGTCTAAGAAACGTCAAAATTATTCTACCATTGTTATATGAGCAAGATGCAATCATTGACTTTTTAAAAGTCGAATTGAGCAAAATGGATAATCTGATTGATAAAGCTCAATCAGCCATTCAACTGATGCAAGAACGCCGTACAGCCCTTATTTCCTCTGCGGTCACAGGCAAGATTGATGTTCGAAATTGGCAAAACCAAAACCATAACAATAATGAGGCGAATACGGAGCTTGGCGCATGAGAAAGGATGCAACTTTAGAAACGGAGTTCCAACAAGACATCATTGCCCAAATGCAGTCGCACGGTTGGCAACTTGGATCAGGTGCAGGCTACAACCGAGAAAAAGCCCTATATACCCAAGACCTATTGGACTTTGTACAACGCACTCAAGACAAGGAATGGCAAAAGTTTAAAGGCATTTTCCCCAATGACACCGAACGCCATTTTTTAGACACCGTAGAAGCACAACTGAAAAAAGCCGATATTAACGCCACTGATGCCCAATCCCGCAGTTATGGTACATTGGGCGTGTTGCGTCATGGCATTCGTACCCGTGGTTGCCGTTTTTCATTTTGTCAGTTTAAACCTGAACATGGCTTAAACCCTGAACTGAATGAACGCTATAAGCAAAACATTTGCCGTGTAGTGCCTGAACTGGTTTATAGCCCATACGCCAATAAAGCCGAACTTGAGGCAACAGGCAAACAAGCCAAAAAATGGCGCATTGACCTTGTGCTGTTTATCAATGGCTTTCCTGTGGCAACCATGGAGCTAAAGTCCGAGTTTAAACAAGCGGTGCAAAATGCCATGGCACAGTACCGTAAAACTCGCTTACCGAAAGACCCTGAAACCAATAAGCCTGAACCACTTTTAATGTTTAAACGTGGTGCATTGGTTCATTTTGCCGTAAGTCAGTTTGACGTTTATATGACCACCCATTTACAAGGCGATAGCACCTATTTCTTACCGTTTAACAAAGGCACTAAAGATCAAGGCGCAGGTAATGACATTCCTGAAAATATCAATGAATACGCCACAGGCTATTTATGGAATGAAGTGCTAACCCCTGATCGCTTGCTGAATATCATCGGCAATTTTATTCATCTACAAATTGAAGAAAAAGAAGATTGGGAAGGTAAAAAATACAAAAAAGAAAGCCTGATTTTCCCACGTTATCACCAATGGAAAGTCGTGACCCAATTGGTTGAAGATTCTTTAAAGGAAGGTACAGGACAAAAATACTTGATTCAGCACAGTGCAGGTTCGGGTAAATCGAATTCCATTGCATGGACGGCGCATCAACTTTCTAGCCTTTACGATACCAACAATAAAAAACTGTTTGATTCGGTGATTGTGGTAACGGATCGCACCATCTTAGATGCACAGCTACAAGACACCATTTACCAGTTTGAACATGCCGACGGTGTGGTGGGTCGTATTAATAACAAAGAAGGCGATGGTTCAAAATCGGAGAAATTGGCAAAAGCCTTAGAAATGGCACAGCCGATCATTATTGTCACTATTCAAACGTTCCCATTTGTACTACGTGCGATTGAAAACAGCACAAGCTTGAAAGAGCGCAAATACGCCGTGATTGCAGATGAAGCACATTCATCACAAAGCGGTTCTACTGCACGTCAGCTTAAAGAAACCTTGATGGTGGAAGAACGTGCGGAAGATGACAGCCTATCCTCAGAAGATATGCTTGATGCGGTGATGGCATCACGTAAAGGCAGTGATAATTTAAGTTTCTATGCCTTTACCGCAACGCCAAAAGATAAAACCTTACAGCTCTTTGGTCGTGTGCCTGATCCAAGCATGCCAGCATCAAAGACCAATCTACCGCAAGCCTATCATGTCTATTCAATGCGCCAAGCGATTGAAGAAGGCTTTATTTTGGATGTACTGAAAAACTACACCAACTATAAAGTCATCTATCAGCTTAAGCAGAAGATTGAAGAAAAAGACGATACGGTAGATGCCAAAAAAGCCAAGATTAAGCTCAATCAATGGGTACGTTTGCATGATTACAACATCTCGCAAAAAGTCGCAGTCATCATTGAACATTTTAAAAAGAATGTGATGGGCTTACTCAATAACCAAGCCAAAGCCATGGTGGTCACAAGCTCACGTAAAGAAGCCGTGCGCTATAAACAAGCCTTTGATAAATACATCACGGAACAGAAATACCCAAACATTCAAGCGATGGTAGCTTTTTCGGGTGAAGTGGAATTCAATGAGAATGATTCAGACAGTAGCCATCTATTGGGTCAGAAGTTTACTGAAAGTAATATGAACCCAAATTTGAAAGGTCGGGAGATGCGTAAAGCATTCGATAGCGATGACTTTCAGGTGATGATTGTGGCGAATAAGTTCCAAACAGGCTTTGACCAACCGAAACTCTGTGCCATGTACGTGGATAAGAAATTGGGTGGGGTGGAGTGCGTACAAACGCTGTCTCGCTTAAACCGTACTTATCCAAGCAAAGCGCAAACAGGCACATTTGTGTTGGACTTCTTTAATGAACCACAAGACATTTTAGATGCCTTCCAACCGTACTACCAAACAGCAGAATTGGCAGATGTATCCAATCCTGACCAAGTGTATGACTTGTTTGAAAAGCTTAAATCAGCAGGGATTTTCCTTTGGACAGAGGTAGAGCAATTTGCCGATGCTTTCTATGCCAAAAATAAATCACCTGCGGCGGTGGCAAACATCTGTAAGCCTGCTTTACAACGCTGGGATCAACGCTATAAACAAGCAGTGAATGATTATGATGTGACTAAACAGCGGTTAGAAATTACCAAGCGCACAGGTGAGCCTGTTTTAATTGCCAATGCAGAAAATGAATTTCGTGACGCCAAAAAAGCCCGTGATGCCTTAGAAATCTTTAAAAAGGATTTGGGTAGCTTTAGCCGTTTCTATGAATTTATGTCGCAAATCGTGGACTATGACGATAAAGACCTTGAGAAGCTAAGCCTATACGCACGTGCCTTACGTCCAATGCTGCGTGAGCAAATAGCAGATGAGGATGTGATTGACCTGAGTAATGTGGAAATGACTCATTACCGTTTGTCTAAGCTGCGTCAGCAGGATATTCAGCTTCAAGCGGATAGCACTGAGCATAAGTTAGAACCTGCGAATGATGTGGGGACAGCAAAGGCGAAGGAGAAGAAAGAGGATTTCTTGTCGCAAATTTTGCGCCGTGTGAATGAGTTATTTGTGACGGATAACTTAACGGATCAGGATATGATTAATTATGCCTATACGGTTGCCGATAAGATGGCTGAAAACACCCGTATGATGACGCAGATTCATAACAACCCACGTGAGCAAGCGATGCTCGGTGAGTTTGACACGGCGCTTGATGATGCAGTGTTAGATAGTAATGCAGCGCATATGGAGCAAATGACACAGTTGATGAGCGATCCTGCCAAGATGAAGCAGTTTGCGCATATTATTTATGATGTGTTGGTGAATAGGGACCGTCAGTAGTAAGTTCAAAGTTAAATTTTAATACAAGGTCATTTTTATAAACTTATTAAATCTGAAATGATGTAGGGGCGTTATGGCATATTTCTTGGGGTTTTTATATCTAGCGGCATATATAGTGATTTACGTGTCATTGTTATTGCTGCCTTATTATGTTGCTTATTCTATTATCGAACCTCATAGCTTTTTGGGTGTAGTGGGTGTATTTATTTTAGGCTCAGTAATCGTACCTCTAACTTTAGGGGTGGCATTTTTAGTATTTGGAAGCTTTTTTGTCGCTTTTGATAAATTTAAAGAAAAAATAGCTCAAAACCCTCAATCACAACCTTTATCTGCATATAGTAACGAAAGCTCACCATTAGATGTAACGCCTAAACCAGAAAAGGAAAGTTCAAAGGGTGTTTGGATTTTTTCAATTTTAGGTATTGGGGTATTAGCAACAATATTATTTGTTGGCTCTATAGTAACTAAAAAAACTGAAGAGCCTAGTGCTGATTATGAAACAGCTCCTTATGAAGAATCTGCGGATGATACCTCAACACATTATCTTTATACTGATACATCTAATGATGAAATAACTGATCCTTATTTAGCTAATACTACGATTACAGATAATTATAGCTACATGAATGATGCTGTAGATGAATTTTTAGAGATACTGTCAGATTCGGGAATTTCGGGAGTGGCTAGAAGTGTTCGTGATTGTTATGTAAATACGGAAATTGATAACCTCTATTGTCTTTATCTAGATAATGCTGCAAGACTCATGGATAATGCTGTTGCTAATCAGATGGGTTTCAATCGCGATGAGTATTTGAGAGATGATAGGGTTTTAGCTCGAAATCAAAAGTATTATTATATACCTACGAATACAAGTCATTTGGCATCTGATCATCAAAAAACAATTGAAATTCAATTGATAAGCCTGCTAAATAAAAAGGTACAAGCAAGAAGACATAAATCTGACACTAATAGTGGTATATCTACAGAAAACTCAGCCTCATATTCTCATAATAATTCTTATGATTCTCGTTTAGGTGTTGAGATGAGTCAGAATTTTAATAAAATTACCAATAATGCACCTGAACAGCTAGAGCCTGAATCGGTAGCAAATGGTGGTGATACTGGGGCAGAAGAGAATAATGAATTAGAGGTTGGTTATGAATAAGTTATTTTTGGCAATAATAGTATGCGGTATTTCATCTGTTCAAGCATCTGAATGGGAATATTTAGGTGAAACGGATGAATTTAGATATGAGCTGGATCGGCAAAGCATCCGAAAAGTACCAACTGGTTATTCAACTATATCGAGTAATGTAACTCAATTTTGGGTAAAAAAAATCGTTATTAATGATATTTCAAAAGATGGGCTGGGACTGGGTGATTATACTAAAAATTTGTACCATGTAAATTGTAGTGCAGATCTCTTAGGATTTAAAACCGAAGTTAAATACAAAGGGAATAGAGTTATTGATAGCTATACAGATTCGTATGTGAAAATGACACCTATTATTCCCGATACAGTTGGTTCAAGTTTTGCTAAGGCAATATGTGATCATTAATGTATGGTGAGTTGGTAGTTAAAGGCAAGTGATCACGTTTATGGGCGACCCTGCTAAGATGAAGTAGTTCTCTCATATTATTTATGATGTGTTGGTGCATAAACAAAATAAAACAATTTAAAAGAGAGTATTGAATTAGGGGGCCTTATGGGAATTAAAGATTTTTTCAGTAATGCGATTGATACCGTAACAGACACAGCCAAAAGTGCAACAGATGCTATTAAATATAACAGTGTTGTTGAATATGCTGTGATGGTTGCTAAAGAAAAAGCCTTTGAGGCAGAAATGAAAACAGTTGAGACTATTGAGAAGGCAACTGTCATTGTTGAAAAAGCAGGAGATGATCCTGCAATTCTTTTAAATTCAGCTAAATATATTCTTACAGGTGCATTAGCTGGAAGTATTGCACCGACTGTTGTTTCTAAATATATAGCAGCTCATTATGTGGCGAATGGATTAAATAATCTGACTATGAGAGTAAATCCAATACCAGGATCAATTGTGTATTGTAATTTGTTTTTGAACACAGAGCATTCTGGTGTTTATATTGGTAATAATAAAATTGTACATTTAAACAAACATGGAAATATTGAAAGTGTAACTCCTCAAGAATTCATTGGTGGAACACCTGCAAATGCAATTTATGTCTCATGTAATAATGGCGATCCTGTAGGCAGTGAGGTTGTTGCTGAGCGTGCAAAAAAAATTATAGGTTCTACACGTGATTACAACGTATTTTTTGATAATTGCCACCAATTTTCTGCCAGTTGCTTAACTGGTGATCCTGAGAATCGACTCACCATATTGACTATGCTTAAACTACAAAGCGATATCACCTTGGATGCTAAACAGTGGTTGCATTGGGATCGACGTAATTGGTGATGAATTTAGTCATAAGATTTATATTCTAATTATTGGAAATTTTGACTCAATTTTATTGAGAGATACAGAGGGTAATGTGAATACGGTTCCAAAAATCAACTGTGATGAACAAAATGACATCAGCATTTTAAAAACTCAATTATTTGATATAAAAAAGAAACTACTTGCTTATGACGATGTTGATGAAATTTTATATGATGCTATAGAAGAACAGAATTGGTTCACTTTCAAGAATAAACCACAAGTCGTATTTGATCGTAGAACAGGATTGTTGTACCCAAACTTTAATCATGTTAAGCACGTGACATATAAAGAATGGGGTGAGAAAAAAGCATCTTACGGTCCTAATGGAATTGATATTGGACAATGGGAAATTTTGTCTGAGATTTTTTATTATGATGAGCGAACTGATCGTACTAAAGGTTCATATTTTTTTAAACAAGGTTCACATAATTTACGATTGGACTATCCAAAGAAATTTAGAGGTGCGAAGAGCACCGGTATATTTATTTCAAAACATATAGATAAATTAGGCCATTTAAAAAAGATTAACTATATAACAGGCTTCAGTGCGTATGATTCTTTTACTTGGTATATTACAGGAAGTTATCAGAATTTCTTAAACTATAACGTATTTCCTGTATTGAAAGTATTAAATAATCCAAAGCTATTACCAGACCATCCAAGTATGATAGGCAAAGAAAAAGGTAAAATAATTTTGGAGTTATTTATAAAAAAAGAGTGGATACCGATTTTTGAACCTTTTTTAGAGCAGTTTCATAATGAATTTTTTGAGGATTATCAGAATCGAATAAATGAAACTCAAAAAAGATGTAATCTGTACAATACTATTTTTGAACTTTATTATGAAAAGAGATGCTTAGAGAAAAGACTTTTGGAGCTAGGTTTAACTTATGATGATATGAGCAATGACACAATTTCTAACATAGAAAAAAATTCTCCTGATTTTTTTGCTGATATCAAAAATTATAAAGCTGATGAAATTAATCGATCTATATGGCAGTACAGTCTTTCTACACAGAAGTGGTTGAATAGTCTTTTAGTGAAAATTGATGAATGGGAAAGTAATCATTTAGATTTTGTAAAGACGACTTTTGAATTAAAGCAGGAATTAGATAAAAGATTGCCTATAAGTCTTAATGTCACAGTTGAAGAAAAGCAGTTGCTAGAAGCACAATTACAGCATCTTAAAAAACGTCTTGATTTAGGGTTAACGCCGTTGCGTTCTAAATTAATAAATCTTTTATCAGAGTCGCAGCAAATATCTCTCAATTTGGAGCAGACCCATACATTGCTTGGACTCGCTCAACTTGAACAGCAAGCGCGTCCAAGCTTTGAATTGCTCGCTGAGCATACGGCAACGCTATGTACCAAAACACTAAAAGAAATGGAGTGGTTAGGCGAATCCCTTGATTTTGTAAAAACAGCAGTCAATGCCGTACGTAAATCAGCAGAAGACTATTTTATTCTTGTAGATAAGTATCAACAGGATCTTAACCAAATAGGGCTGGAGAGCAGCATTGAAACAGAAGAGATTGCTAAATGGTTCAGTGAATGGCGCAATGAGCGCTTAACGCTTCTGAAACAGATCCAGCCTTTGTTAGATGCTGGCCTAAATAAGACCATTGATGAACAAATGGTGATTGCTGTTTTGACATGTATTGAACAATACCAAACCGAATTGGATCAATTTTATCTGCAAAAACGCCTAGGTATTCATACAACGTATGCATTTCAACCCAATGGACACCGCCAAGAGAAGTTAGAAAAAGAGCAAGCGCTAACCAAACTTGTGCATCATTTCATGCAGCAGTTGGAAAAGGTCATCTTTAATACTCAAACCACGGCGCAAAAGATATGGCTGATACGTTTTAGTGAAACTTGGCAGCAAAGCCTTGTCAATGAAATTACAGATTTTTTAGCTAAAGAACAGTTAATAGAGCGTGATGATGTTGTTCAAATCATGAGTGAAGAACTGCGTAAAGTTCAGCAGCAAAACTTAGCAGCATGCTTGCAGGATGCACAAAGCTATAGCGAAGCATTGGCGCAACGAGAAAAAGACGTAAATACATTGATATTTAAAATGCGCAAAGCATTAATGAAGTAAGGAAAAGGTTAATGGGGTTATTTAGTTCTATTGGCGGCTTTGTCAGCAAAGCTGCAAGCGCTGTAGGAAGTTTTTTGGGTGGAACTGCTTTAAATGGCGGCGGGGATCGTGATTATGGTGGAGGTTCATATTCAACATCTGCATCTACTAGTTCGATGGTAACAAATTATGATCCAGATAAAGTTGAAGCAGCTAAACTTGAAAATGAACGTGTTAATTTGGTTAAAAATGCTCAGTTGGAATTGATGGAAGTCAATGCCCGTCTTGAAGCAGTGATGATAGAAGCACGCTGTAAAGGATTTCAAGCAATGCAAGGTTCTATGATGCAAATGCTGAAAGAAGTGAACCATTTAGCGGAAGAACGATTAGTTTTGCTTGAAAATGGTAGTCAGGAGCAAATTCAGAAAGTTGAATCCATGTACGCTGATTTGAGTAAGGATATGGATAATGATGATTTTATGTTTGCTAAAGTTCCACAGATGTTAGAAATCGCGAATAAGTTTCCAGAAGACTCTGACGCTCGAAAACTCTATATGAGTGGGATTGATCGTGAAATGGCAAAGCATTTTGATTTTAAGACGGAGCAGTTAAAGAACTTAAATACACGCTGTCAGATTGTGGTTGCATCCGTGGTTGCAAGTAAAGAGAAAATGCAACATCACATTGATACTGTTATTTCAAAGCGTATAGAGCATATCGAGCAAGTAATGCAGGTTAATGCTCAGCTTCCTTATAATGCAACAACACAAATTGGTGGAGATGAATCTTTGAAAATTGAGCAGAAGTCTTAAAGATAAATCAGTATTAATAATCAGAGTACTAAAATTATTGTAGAACAACGTCTGATGTTAACCATTAGGCGTTTTGTTTTAAATAGTTGTTTTTATGCTATATTCCTTTAGTAAATATATAAGTGATTTAATGATTTCACAGAGTTGTTCCGGTATTCGGGACAAATAAAGTCTTGCCTTGGCTAATGCTAAATAATGTCTTGTAATAAGCAGTAAAGAAATAAAATCTTTAAAATTGAAATAGTAGAGATGGATTGATAATTTCATTATGGAAAAAGCCCAATCAGAAAAACAAAAAAAGGTGTTAGCTAAAGCTGTACTGAATGTGGCAGACCAACTTGATATAAGTCAAAGTCAACTCGCAACTGTAATTGGAGTTTCTAGAACAAGCATAAGTCGATTGAAAGTTAAATTAAGATTAGACGCTCATTCTAAACAAGGGGAGTTAGCGCTATTACTTATCAGTATTTATGAATCTTTAAATATTTTATCTGGTGGAGATGTGAAATTGATGCGTCTTTTTATGAATTCACCAAACAGTGTGACGGGTGGTATTCCAATTCATCAAATAAATACCATCAGTGGGCTGGTTCATGTTTCACAACAAGTTAGTGCGCTAAGATTAAGATGTTGATAAAAGTCGATTTTGTTAAAATAATTTTTTATTTGTTGATTATTACTTATAGAAGTATCAATCAGAGATTTTAAGTTATGAAAAAATTTAGCTTTACAATACATATAGTCGATCTGAATGCATCACATAATGGTTTTGAAGATAGGCTATATGAGGCAGGGTGTGATGATGCGCTTGTATGTTCAATCAATAAAAATTTATATCTAGAGTTTTCAAGAGAATCTAAAACACTCGATTTAGCTATTGAAAGTGCAGTAAATAATATTAAAAAAGCTAATGCAAAAGTAATTCGAATAGATGTTGAATAAACTGTACTATCTCAAAACCGATCTGACAGTTACCCATATTCAATAGTTGCTGCCAGTGAACCGTACCGAGTTTGCGGAGTCAAATATTCGAGAGCATGTTCCAATCAAAAAATTAAAATTCACGCTTGAAATGTAGTAGCTCAAATCTAATCTGACAGTTCCCTAATTTAATAGCAGCTGTCAGTTTAAATTTGAGCTAATTTTACTCAATCTTTATCGGTTTATTATTCTCTTTCCTCTAACTTTCGGAAGTGCCAATTTTTTATTTCATCATAGTCATAATATACACCAGCTTGTCTACTGGTTCCGCTTTTAATGCATGCTGGAAATGTTTCATCAGCAAGAGAAATCTTGCGTAATTGATTGAGCGAAATACTAAGCAACTTACATACATCTTTTCGAGTAATGCGTAACGGAACAAGTGATGTACTTTCTTTATCGAATAAAAATGGAGGCATTTTAATATCCTGCTTCGATTTAATTGAAGCGAGAATATCACTACTTGAAAAAATAATTTGTCGTACGTTAAATAAATGCAAAAATATTCAAATAAGTCTATAAATTAACCTATAAGGAACTATTTAAAGTTCCTTGGACCAGATAATTCATAAATTAGATCAGACCAAAATTGCATAATTTCTACTCTTTCACGTAAATGAGCACCTTTATCGTAGGCACCTTTCACTCCATTCTTGAGATGAGATAAAGCGGCTTCAATAACTTGTTCTCGATCGCTAAAATGATCATTTAAATGCGTACTAGCAATGTGTCGGAAACCATGGGGATTTTGTTGTCCGAAATAGCCTAATCTGTTTAATGCTGCATTGAAGGTTAAGTTTGAAATGGGTTTATTAATGCTGTCTCTTGACGGAAATAAATAACTGCTTTCACGATTTGATATTTGTTTTAACCTTTCAAGTAATTGCAAGGTTTGATTGGAAAGAGGGATTGCGTGCTCAATACCACGCTTCATAATGTCCGAAGGGCGAATCCAAACTTTATCTTCGAAGTTAAATTGTTCCCATTTTGCTTGGCGCAATTCCCCAGGTCGTGGAAACATTAAAATCAACAATTCCAGTCCGATGCTAATCGTTTCGGATTTATATGTTCTGATTCTTTCTAACATAAGAGGCAATTCATTTAATCCAACATGCTTCATGTTACTAGCGATTTTTTTGTCTAAGAATTTATTAATGCCTGCAAGTGGGTTGTATTTGGTCTTATTTTTAAATACAGCAAGCTCATAAGCATTTCTACAATATGAAATCAGCTTCTCAATACGATTGAAAATTTTTTCTTCACGCTGTTTAGTTTGAAAAAATAAAAGCCATTCGCTAGAAGAAATATCTTCATATTTACGATGAGAAAAAGTGGGTAAAATGTGTTTTTCGATTGATTGCACTTCTTTTTTGAAAGTTGAAGGCTCCCATGTATTTTTTTTGGTATCAATCCATTCATTCAATAGTGAGCCAAATAATTTGTCATGTTCGATTTTTTCATTTTTTAATCGATCATTTTTAGATTCAAATTGAATTTCTCCAGTTTCGTATTTATATACTAATGATCGTGCAGCCTTAACAGAAATTTCAGGGTAGGGGCCTAATCCTCTCCAAGTCCATTTACCATCACTATTTTTAATTCGATATTGCCAAGATTTTTTACCAGAAGTTTGAACTCTCATGTAAAGCCCGGGGATATCGGAAATTCGGTATTCTTTATCCTTTGGTTTTTTCGAAGAATAGGCTACATCCGTTAAAAGTTTAGCTTTAGTCATAATGTATTGATTTTCCTTGCATGAATTAATCGTTTGTATCCTGAGTTATAGTTTTAATTAAGGATACAAGCAAGGATACAAGGAGGGGAGTTTTATATGAGTGTATATAAGTTTGTTAGTGATAATAAAAAACCCTTAACTCTATTAGAATTAAGGGTTTATATGTCATATAAGTGTATATGATTTTAAAATTTGGTGGGCCCACACAGACTTGAACTGTGGACCAACGGATTATGAGTCCGCTGCTCTAACCAACTGAGCTATAGGCCCTATATTCTGAATGTGTTATTTATCAACAAGTTCAGACGCAAAGCATACTAGCGAAGATTTTTTTAAAAGACAAGCCTTTTTCTTCACGGCTGCACACTAACACAACAAATTGGCTGTAGTTGCAGCAGTTGAGCTTGGATTCGACCAAAATGCACAAAGTGTCGAATCCTATCGTGATGTAAATCACGACAAAAGTTATCAAACAGTCAAAATAACCTTATAATAATGCCCATTCTTGTCAGTACCGTGCCCAACAGCGCTTAGATTGGTACTGGCCTCACATTTTTAAGTCAATGTCCTACAGTTATTCGGCTTATGTTTTCATTTTTATGTGTTGCACTGACACATAAGAATATTTAGGTGCCCACATGGAAATTAAGGTTAATTATCTCGATAACCTTCGACAAGAAGCCAAATTTGATGACTTCACGGTAATTGCCGACCAACCTATTCGCTATAAAGGTGATGGTTCTGCTCCCGGACCATTCGACTACTTTTTAGCGTCATCAGCATTATGTGCAGCGTATTTTGTAAAAGTGTATTGTGCGGCGCGAGACATTCCGACAGATAATATTCGCTTATCACAAAATAATATTGTTGATCCTGAAAACCGCTACAAGCAAATTTTCAAAATTCAAGTTGAACTTCCTGCGGATATTTCAGAAAAAGACCGTCAAGGCATTTTGCGTTCAATTGACCGCTGTACGGTTAAAAAAGTCATTCAAACTGGTCCTGAATTTGTCATTGAAGAAGTAGAAAGCATTGATGCAGATGCACAAGCTTTACTTATGCCAAATTTAGCGTCAGACAGTACCACGTTTATTCCGGGTAAAGATCTGCCATTGGAAGAAACCATTGCCAATATGTCAGGTATTTTGGCAGGTTTAGGCATGAAGATTGAAATTGCATCATGGCGTAACATCGTGCCGAATGTTTGGTCTCTACATATTCGTGATGCACAATCGCCCATGTGTTTTACCAATGGTAAAGGCTCAACCAAAGAAAGCGCATTAGCTTCGGCTTTGGGTGAATTTATTGAACGTCTCAATTGCAACTTCTTCTATAACGACCAGTTCTGGGGTGAAGAGATTGCCAATGCTGACTTTGTGCATTACCCAGATGAAAAATGGTTCCAACCCGGCCCAGAAGGCGAGTTACCTGTCGAAATTTTGGATGACTACACACGTGAAATTTATAACCCAGAAAATGAGTTATTAGGTACACATCTATATGACACCAATTCAGGAAATATAGCACGCGGTATTTGCTCTCTTCCATTTGTCCGTCAGTCCGACGGTGAAACAGTGTATTTCCCATCAAACTTGATTGAAAATTTATACTTGTCAAACGGGATGAGTGCAGGGAATACCTTGGCTGAGGCTCAAGTGCAATGTTTATCGGAAATCTTTGAGCGTGCGGTCAAACGTGAGATTTTAGAAGGTGAATTGGCTCTACCAGATGTACCAGAAGAGGTTTTAGCCAAATATCCAAGTATTGTTGCGGGTATTCAGGGCTTAGAAGAACAAGGTTTTCCTGTATTGGTAAAAGATGCTTCACTTGGTGGTCAGTATCCTGTGATGTGTGTAACCTTAATGAACCCACGTACTGGTGGGGTTTTTGCATCTTTTGGTGCGCACCCTAAACTCGAAGTGGCTTTAGAGCGTAGCTTAACCGAGCTTCTACAAGGCCGAAGCTTTGAAGGTCTAAACGATCTACCAAAACCAACGTTTAGCTCGAATGCAGTCACTGAGCCAAATAACTTTGTAGAACACTTTATTGACTCAAGTGGTTTGGTGTCTTGGAAATTCTTTAGCGCACAATCAGACTATGATTTTGTAGAGTGGGATTTCACTGCAGAAGGTGAAAATGCCAATGCAGAAGAAGCTGCAGCGATGTTTGCGATTCTAGAAGACATGGGCAAAGAAGTGTATATGGCGGTCTACCAGCATCTAGGTGCTACGGCATGTCGTATTTTGGTTCCGGGTTATTCTGAAGTGTATTTGGTTGAAGACTTGGTTTGGGATAACACCAACAAAGCTTTGGACTTCCGTGAAGATATTTTAAACATTCATCGCCTAGATGAAGACGAGTTAGTGTCATTGGTTGAGCGCTTAGAAGAGCTTGAGGTGGATGATTACACGGATATTGTGACGCTCATCGGGATTGAGTTTGATGACAATACCGTATGGGGCCAATTAACGGTTCTTGAGCTCAAACTACTGATCTATATTGCCTTACAAGAATTTGAAGAAGCAAAAGAGTTGGTCGAAACCTTCCTTCAGTACAACACTAATACAGTTGAACGTGGTTTGTTCTATCAATGCATGAATGTGGTTTTAGAAGTTGAATTGGACGATGACTTAGATCTCAATGACTATGAACATAATTTCCGTCGTATGTTTGGTGACGAACGTATGGATGCAGTGATTGGTTCAATGGATGGCAGTCTTCGCTTCTACGGTTTAACTGAAACCAATATGCAACTTGAAGGTTTAGATCGTCATTTACGTCTGATTGATAGCTATAAAAAATTGCATGCTGCACGTGCGAAGTTTGCCAGTCAGAACGTTTAAATCTGGGCTTGTGAATAACGTTACTCATGTGATCATCTATTTGAAAAAACTCTCCTAAGGGGGAGTTTTTTTGTGCGAAATTTGCTGAAAATTAATCTATATCTGTGATGTTGATATTAATAAAAATCCTTATAACTCAGGTGAATATAAGGAAGGCTTAAAAATAACCGATTATCCGAAATTGTGTCATTTTAAAGTAAAGATATTTGACTCATTGGAAAAATATGCTAATAAATTAGCTATGGCGTGTTTAGGCATGATCATAATATTTCAGGACGAAATATTCAGAAGCACATTAATAAATAAACGGGAGTTTTAACAACATGCTTCAATTATTCAGAAAACTATTTTGCATGCATATTTACGAATACGAGCAAATGGAAGAAATCGGTTCGCACAAGGAATGTCGTAAGTGCGGTGTGACAAAGTAATGCAGAGTCTCAGCCGAAAAAAAAGTGAGCGAAAGCTCACTTTTTTAATGCCGGTCAATATTGAAATCATTAAAATAGAAATACATTCACAGTTTTCATGCAGATATGAGTAAAGATTTTCAAGCCGAGCGTTATACCGTCGATGCCAATATGGCAGATACCATTGCATGGTTATTACAACATCAGGATTGCTTTGAATCTTTTCATTATGATGTGATTCAGCAGCAATTGGTGGTTCAACATGCTAATGGTCAAGACATTATTCGTGAAGGGGATTATTTAAATGCAGGCTATGGAATTTTAATAACAGCACATAACTTTGCGAAGTAATCGATATATTTTCCATACTCATGGTGATTCAACCATTCATTTATTCGCACCATCTCTTGCATTGCACATAGAAACCTACCACTGATCATTCAATAAAACTAAGCCCCGATGTTCGGGGCTTGGGTTTTAAGCCATTTGCATGGCATCAGTTGAAAGCTGTGCAGCAGTTGGTTTGGGCTGTTCCGCGATTAAACCGAGTTTGCTAAATAAAAGCTGATCTTTGCCTTCGCCTGCATTTGGCGTGGTCAGTAGTTTTTCACCAGAAAAGAGTGAATTTGCACCTGCCATAAATGCCAAAGCTTGTTCTGAATCACTCAGGGATTCACGACCTGCAGAGAGTCGAATATAGCTTTTTGGCATAATGATCCGTGCGACTGCAATGGTGCGAATCCATTCGATCACATCAAGTTTCTCAACCTCTGCAAGTGGGGTACCTTGAATAGGGACAAGGAGATTGATCGGCACGGATTCAGGATGAATCGGCAGCGTTGCCAACTCCATCAAAAAGGCGATACGGTCATCACGGCTTTCACCTAAGCCCACAATTCCGCCGCTACAGATTTTCATTCCAGATTGGCGAACATAGTCTAGCGTCGTTAAACGGTCATCATAGCTACGTGTGCTAATGACATTGGGATAATACTCACGAGAAGTATCGAGGTTATGGTTGTAATAATCTAAGCCTGCCTCATGTAGGCGCTCTGCCTGAGATTGATTTAGCATGCCAAGGGTCATACAGGTTTCAAGTCCCAGCGCTTTGACTTCACGCACCATTTCTAGCACATAGGGCATGTCCCGTTCATGTGGATTACGCCATGCAGCGCCCATACAAAAACGCGAAGAACCTGAGGCAAGCGCAGCTTTCGCTTCATTGATGACTTTTTCCACAGCCAGACGTTTTTCAGCTTCTAATCCAGAGTCATAATGTGCAGACTGAGAGCAATATTTACAGTCTTCAGGGCACTTACCGGTTTTAATCGAAAGTAAGGTGCTGACTTGAATATGATTGGCTTGGAAATATTCACGGTGAATGGTCTGTGCTTGGAATAATAAATCCATCAATGGTTGTTGATACAACTCTTGTATTTCTGGATGTGTCCAGTCATTTCGGTAGCTCATAAATGATCCATATTTTCTGCCTAATGCAGATCATCATACGTAAAATTTGCAGACTTCCAAGACTATTTTGTAACATTGAAATTTAGCTAAAGTGCATTGAAATGGCTTTTTTAAAGAACTTTTGATATTTAAGATACTTACAAAGTTATGTTAAATGTCAGCACAATCGCTGCAATGTTTATTTTGAGCTAAAAAATTAATTTTCTTGGATTACGTCATTAAGTTCTAGCTTAAATGAAAACTTTGTAAGGATCTGGAAAATAGAGAATAAAAGTCCTTAAAGCATTTTTGAGTTTTGTTCTGCAATTGCCCAATCAATATGAACTTGCACAATCGCGTCATGTTTTTCGCGAGAATTTTTTAATGATTGAACAATATTTGAACTGTATGGTGCATTGCCTAAGCCAATGGCGATATTTCGCATAAAGCTTTGATAGCCTGTTCGTCGGATAGGACTGCCTTCAGTACAGCTTAAAAAGGTGGCTTCATCCCATTGCCACAGATCTAATAAACTCACTTGGTCGAGACCATGACGTGGATAAAAGTCCTCAATTTGAGTTTTATGCGCAAAACTATTCCATGGACAGATGAGCTGACAGTCATCACAACCAAACACACGGTTACCGATGCCACGACGTAATTCTTCAGGAATGATGCCTTTGTATTCGATGGTTAAGTAGGCAATGCATTTACGTGCATCTAACATATAGGGCTCAACGATGGCCTGAGTTGGACAGATATCAATACAGGCTGTGCATGAACCACAATGTTTGGTTGCCGGCGAATCAAAAGGTAATTCGAGTGATGTAAACAGCTCACCTAATACAAAAAATGAGCCTGATTTTTTATGGATCAGTAAGGTGTGTTTGCCTGTCCAGCCCATGCCTGCATTTTCAGCTAAGGATTTTTCAAACACTGGTGCAGAGTCGGCAAAGGGTCTAGATTCAAAATCTCCGATTTTTTCACGGATGATATTCGACAAGGTTTTTAAACGACCACGCATGACTTTGTGGTAGTCACGACCTCGTGCATAGCGTGCAATGATGGCTGCATTTGGCTCATCAGGAACATAACGTGGTTTTGGGGGTTCGACCAAATAATCCATGCGGACACAAATGATACTGCGGGTGCCGGGGACTAAAAGTGCAGGATTGGCACGTTTTTCAAGGTTTTCCTCTAGGAATTTCATATCGCCATGATAACCACGTTCTAAATATTCTTTAAAACGAGGGAGTTCCTCTTGAGCATCTGGCTTTGCGATGACACAATCAGAAAAACCTAAATTTAAGGCTTGCGCTTTAATCCATGCTTTTAGGGTTTCTGGATCATATTGATCGACAGGAATTTTTTGTGCAGGAGTTGAAGCGGCCATAATCATAACAAGGAAAAACAATGCGTCTGCAAGTTTACCATAGCCCTGTTTATCTTAGCCAAAGTATTCAAGCTTGGGAGCAGCGTTGGTTTGCTCAGCACAATAGCAGTTATGGTCTGATGCAGCAGGTCGCATGGTCGATTGCTCAGCAACTCATTCCAAGGTTAAAGCAGCAAAATTTAAAAAATATCGCTGTATGTTGTGGACAGGGCAATAACGCAGGAGATGGCTATCTTACAGCGCAATACCTACAGCAAGCAGGCTTTCAAGTCGATATTTACGCCGCTGAAATTGGAGCATCGAAAGATTTACATTCTGCAGTACAAGAAGCGACAGATCACAAGCTCAAGATCTATACACATTTTGATTTTCAGCGTGACTATGATGTCTATGTTGACGCATTATTTGGTATTGGACTCAATCGTGAACTTTCTAATGAATGGCAAGCCATTATTCAACGATTGAACGTATGCACGGGACTTAAAATTGCAATTGATATTCCAAGCGGTTTACATGCCAATACAGGACAGCCTTTACCCATCGCATTTCAAGCCGATTATACCTTTACGGCATTGGGTCTAAAAGCAGGGCTATTTACAGGTCAAGCGAAGGAATATGCAGGTGAAGTTTCGGTGATGGCATGTATACCAACTGATGCAGAGCTAGAGCCACTTGCTTATTTGTCTCCGCAGAAAATAGCCTTACCTGCACGTCAAGCCTTTGGTCATAAAGGCAGTTATGGTCATGTTTTGGTTGTTGGTGGGCATGCTGAAATGGGTGGGGCGGTGATAATGGCTGCTGAGGCTGCATTCCATGCAGGTGCAGGTAAGGTCACGGTTGTTTGTGATGCACGACATCACACCGCGATTTTGGCGCGCGCACCGAATATTATGCTACGCGATATCAATGCTTTAAATACAGAAACGATTCAGCAACTGATCGATCATGTTGATGCGATTAGCTTTGGCATGGGACTTGGTCGTGACGATTGGGCACAACAGCAGTTTCAGTCTTGGTTTCCATTGATTCAGCAGTCAACCTTGGAAATTGTTTTGGATGCAGATGCCTTATGGTTTCTAGCTGAAGCACCTGAAAATTTGAATGCACGAACCTATGCAACGCCACATCCGGGTGAAGCTGCGAAATTATTGGGTATTACTACTGCTGAAGTTGAAGCAGATCGTATACAAGCAATTCAACATTTAAAAGAAAAATTTCAAGGTCAATGGGTGCTTAAAGGGGCAGGCAGCTTGATACTTGAAGATCAACTTTGGATTTGCACCGCAGGTAATGCAGGAATGGGTACAGGCGGTATGGGCGATGTGCTTGCAGGGATGATTGCAAGTTTAAAAGCACAATTCCATCAGCAAATTCATCTGCATGAAATCGTAAGTCTGCATGCTTTAGCAGGTGATGTATTGGCGAAGCCGGGGATGCGTGGTTTGCAAGCGCAGGATATGGCCCAAGCGGTTTATCATGTGGTTAATCATTCAGGAGTTAAAGACTAAAATGCATGCAGTTAAATTGAGAATTCAAGGTAAAGTGCAGGGTGTTGGCTACCGTCGTTGGTTTGAGCAGCAAGCGCTTGCACTCGGTTTAAATGGCTATGTGAAAAATCTAGCGACGGGCGAAGTTGAAGCGCTGATTATAGGAACTGAAGACGCCATTCATAAAATACTGAAACACAGTCTGGTGGGGCCGTTACGAGCAGACGTGACTAAAATCGATCAGCAAGAAATTCCAATGCATGAATTAGACTATAGCGGTTTTAAAATGATTCGCTAAATTTGATCACTAGATTAGGTGGGCTTTTGAAAACAGAATGAATTACTGAACTATATGATTTGACGATTATTTACCGACGTCGAGTGCTTACACGACTTCGGCCGCGAGCCATACCACCTAAGGCATTCAGTACAGCCATTTTACTCATACTACCAGACGCATGCGCATGACAAATTGCGGCAGCCAAAGCATCGGCTGCATCCTGCTGGGGTTTGATGCTTAGGTTCAGAATGCGCATAACCATCATTTGGACTTGCTCTTTATCAGCAGCCCCATAGCCGACCACAGATTGTTTGATTTGACGTGCAGTATATTCAGCGACTTGTAAATCTAAATTGGTTAAAGCGGCAATGGCAGCACCGCGTGCTTGACCTAGTTTTAGGGCTGAGTCAGGGTTTTGAGCCATAAAGACTTGTTCAACAGCAGCTTCAGTAGGCCCGTGAAACTTTACGATGCGATCAATACCAGCAAAGATACGTTTTAAGCGTTCAGGCATTTCTGTTGTTTCGGTACGAATG
This sequence comes from Acinetobacter sp. YH16042, assembly GCF_013417245.1. Classification (NCBI taxonomy): domain Bacteria; kingdom Pseudomonadati; phylum Pseudomonadota; class Gammaproteobacteria; order Moraxellales; family Moraxellaceae; genus Acinetobacter; species Acinetobacter sp. YH16042. The sequence continues at coordinate 173,058 of NZ_VPEJ01000004.1, read as the reverse complement.
GTGCCAGCATCGACAAAACGTAGTTTAGAGCCATCCTTCTCGATGATGCCGTAACCAGTTAGGCGAGACCCAGGGTCAATACCGATAATTAATGACATGTTTGCCCTATTTGCCCTTTAAAAATAAAATAATGCCCATATTGTTACATAAGCGTGTCAAAAAAGCTTGATAGTGATTGAGCAGTTGAACGCAACACCTTAAATTAATTTACTGAGATTTGTTTAATTTTCATGAAATTATTTCTTCTGATTTTAGCAGGCTTGATCCTGGAAGTGTTTGTCTGGATCGGTGTGGGCGACCTCGTCGGCAGCATGTGGTATGTCTTTTTCTGGTTCGTGGTGGCCTTCTTTATAGGGATGAATATTATCCGTAAATATTCATCAGGTCTGATGCCTCAAATGCAGCAAATGCAAGCAGGTCAAATGAGTAATGATCCAGCTTTAACTGGAAATTTACCAAAAATTTTGGCTGGTTTCTTATTGCTGTTACCGGGTCTAATCTCAGATATTATGGCATTACTTATTTTGATTCCACCTGTACAAAATGCCATGAAAGCAGTCATGATGAAAACAATGATGAAGCGTCAGCAAGCCATGATGGAAAAAATGATGGGTGGCATGATGGGCGATATGGGAGGCATGGGCGGTGCTCAGGGTCAGAACCCATTTGCAGATATGATGCGTCAAATGCAAGATATGCAAAATCAGCAATCAGGTCGTGATTCATCCGTTATTGATGGTGAAGCTCGTGAAGTGACGCCAGATGCGAAACAAATTGAACTGAAAGATGTCAATAAAAAATAATTAACTCAGTATGAAAGGCCGAATGTGTATTCGGCTTTTTTTTTTGCGTAAATTTTGATACGGCCTAAAAATAAACCTTGTGTTGCCAACAAAAAAATTGAACAAGCGATATAATCTTCACGTTTTAATTCAAATGAATCAGCTTGCATGTCACTGTTATTCACCATCTGTGTGCTTCATTTTGTTGCGCAGTTGAGTCCCGGTCCAGATGTATTATTAATTGCTAAATGTGCAGTATCAACAACCCGTGCAAATACCTTAAAAATTATTGCGGGGATCTCAGTTGGGATTGTGGTGTGGGTCGTTTTAACCTTATTGGGCTTTACGGTTTTGGTCGAGCAATTTCCATGGATACAACAAGTTTTAATGGCTGTTGGTGGATTTTTCTTAGCGAAAATGGGTTGGGCGATGTTTAGTGGTGGGCTTAAAAGTTTAAATCAAACAGCCAATTTAGAAGATGGGCAGGCCTTAAGTCAGCAGAATACTGAAAATTATTTCTTATTAGGTTTATTTACGAATTTAGCCAATCCGAAAACACTGATCTATTTTAGTAGTGTGTTCTCACTGGCGTTGAGTTCATCAGCCAGTAGTAACCTAAAAGCACAGCTTGCTGTCATCATTCCGATTCAAACTTTTATTGTGTTTAGTTTGTTTATGATGATTATGTCTTTGCCTAAAATTAAAGCACTCTACCAACGTTCGGGTAGTTATATTGATGTGGTTTCAGGGGCGTTATTTTTAATTTTTGCGATTTGGCTGTGGTTCGACGCAATTAGAATGTTCAATCTTCAATAGCTGCAAACATATTGCTGTAAGCAAAGCGAAAGCCAAGTGTTAAAACTTGGCTTTTTTATGTCCAAGTTCTATTGCTCTGGATTGGTTTGATCTTGGTCTTTAGATGGTGCTGTATTTGATGGATCTTGTGCAACATCGGTAGTTTCAGCATGATCACGATAACGGTTCGGTTTGAGGGTGGTTTCGGTATTTTCAGAGCCCTTGTATAATCGGCTACGATTGGCGCGTTCACGTAAACCGCCTTTTTTGATTAACTGCACCATCATCTAGAACCTCATTGCTATCGCCATAGTTTAAAGAATTTTCCTCGTGAAGATAAGTGAGCAGGGCGATGCTAGCGCATAAAAAAGCCTGAAATCATTCAGGCTTTCATCATTTTAACTTATCTCTTTGAATGACTTTAACGCGACCCGATAACGGTGCTTAAATTCAGCTTAGCTAAAATTTTACACATTGCCAGCCTGTTCATAGGGCTATGTTTGGCTGTTGTAAAAAAAGCTTAATTTTTACCATCCTGCTTGAGTACTTCAAAGATGTTGAGTTGGGTTGTCGCTTCAGTATCGTGCTGTTGCAAATACACTTGGACACTCTTAAATAGAATGGCAACAGCCAAACAACTGAGTATGCAAAATATCCAAAAGCCATATGGGCTACGGATATTATGCGAGCCACATTCGGAACATTCTTTATCGCTTGAAGCCAATACTTTATTGCAACAAGCACAGTGATATTGATAGTGCATTGCTTTTCTCCATTTAGTCGAATTTGACCAACATTCTTGTTGTTATTGTCAACCATCAATCCGTGATGATTGTTTTATCTTAATGTGCAAATAAGCAGATGTACAAGTTTTAAACGGTTTGTTTTGCTCATTATTGTGTAAGTGAATAGCGTCAGAGAGTTAAATATTTGTTTTATTGCTAATTTATAAATGAAACAAGACATGAATTTTCAGTCATAAAAAAAGCCAGTTCGAAAACTGGCTTTTGCTGTTCTGTCTAAACTGAATTATTGACCCGAACGGATGATGTAATCAAAAGCAGACAATGATGCTTTCGCGCCTTCACCTGTCGCAATGATGATTTGTTTGTACGGTACTGTTGTACAGTCACCTGCAGCAAATACACCTTTCACATTGGTTTCGTTACGTTCGTTAATTACGATCTCACCACGGTTTGAAAGTTCTACAGCTGTTCCTTTCAAGAAATCAGTGTTTGGTAACAAACCAATTTGTACAAAGATACCGGCCAATTCAATCGTTTTGATTTCATCTGTTGCACGGTCTTTGTAGTTCAATGCAGTCACTTGTGAACCATCACCGACCACTTCTGTAGACAATGCATTCATGATCACAGTGGTGTTCGGTAAGCTATTTAACTTGTCTTGAAGGACTTGGTCAGCACGAAGCTTGGTATCAAACTCAACAAGTGTTACATGTTCTACAATACCAGCAAGGTCAATCGCCGCTTCGACACCTGAGTTACCACCACCTATGACTGCAACACGTTTACCTTTAAACAATGGACCGTCACAGTGTGGGCAGTATGCAACACCACGAGTACGGTATTCTTGCTCACCTGGAACATTCATCTCTCTCCAGCGTGCACCTGTTGAAAGAATCACTGTTTTAGATTCAAGTTTTGCACCATTCTCTAAAGTTACTTCAACTAGACCATTGGCTGTTTGATCTGCACCTTTGATGTCTGATACACGTTGCAAGTTCATGATGTCCACACCGTACTCACGTACATGTGCTTCCATTTCAGCAGCAAACTTAGGACCTTGGGTCTTTTGAATCGACGTGAAGTTCTCAATGTCCATAGTATCCATGACCTGACCGCCCATGCGTTCAGCCACGATACCGGTTTTAATACCTTTACGTGCTGCATAGATTGCAGAAGTATTACCTGCAGGGCCACCACCAATCACAAGGACATCAAATGCTTCTTTGGCATTTAGCTTTTCAGCATCTTTTGCAGCAGAGTTGGTGTCTAATTTAGCAATGATTTCTTCCAAGGTCATACGACCTTGACCGATGTGATTGCCGTCTTGGAATACCATCGGCACAGCCATGATTTTGCGTTCTTCCACTTCTTCTTGGAAGAATGCACCATCAATCATGGTTGCAGTTGTGCCAGGGTTGTAAATTGCGATCAAGTTTAGTGCTTGAACTACGTCAGGACAGTTATGGCAGCTGAGTGATACAAATACATCAAAATCAGCTTTAAGACCTAAACCTTTAATGGTATTCAGTACTTCGTCAGAAACTTTCGGTGCATAACCTGAAGTTTGTAGCAAAGCTAGAATCAAAGACGTGAACTCGTGGCCCATCGGTAGACCTGCGAAGAATACGCGTGGTGTTTCACCTGCTTTTGCAATACCAAAGCTTGGCGCACGGCTGTTGTTACCGTCAAAACGTGCAGTCACTAAATCAGATAAAGCAGCAACTTCAGTCACCAATTCTTTAATTTTGTCTGATTTGTCCGTGCCGTTTAAAGTTGCGACGATTTCAATCGGGCCTTCAAGGCGTTCAAGTAAGGTTTTTAATTGAGCAGAAGTATTTTGATCTAACATTGCTAACGTCTCCAGAGGAGTAAATTTATTTGATGAGAGAATGATAGAACAAACCATTAAATAGGTGAAACGGTTTGTTTTTATAAAATTAATCGGTTTTACAAATCAAGTGATTAAATTTCTTTCTAAATCATAAGAATATACCGATGTGAATGCAGTCAATATTGGGCCACTATCGAGAAATACAAGTTAAATAGTGGAAAAATAAACGAATTCATCGCGCTTTAAGCGAGAGAATGCTAGAGTCAACGCAATTGTATTGAGAACTTTTTAAGGAAATGACATGCAGGTTAAGAAAGGGATTTATCAGCATTATAAAGGTCAGTTGTATCAAGTCTTTCATGTTGCAACACATAGTGAAACGCGTGAAAAAGTTGTGGTCTATCAGTGCTTGTATGACGACTATTCCATGTGGGTCAGACCCTTAGAGATGTTTATGGAAACCGTTGAAATTGATGGTGAAGTAATTCCACGTTTTAAGCTGATCCAAGAAACCCACTAAGTAGATATTTAGTACTTCAATTTATAAATATGAATGAAATAGCAAAAGGATAGAATCATAAGCATGGATGCAAATTTTAAAAACTATACGCAACAACTCTATGCAGACTTTAGTGCTCACGATGCTGCGCAAAATCACCGACTTGCGCGTTACCGAAATATTGAGCCTGAGTCTGCACTGTTTTTGGCTATGCAAATTCGCTTAAAACAAGCCAAACAAATCTTGGAAATTGGAACATCTACAGGCTATTCCACGCTGTGGTTAGCAGATGCTGCGCAGTCTACACAAGGGCGGGTCGAAACCATTGAAATTGATGCAGCGCGTATTGAGCAAGCTAAACAACATGCGGAAAATTTAGCTTTATCCGAATATATCCAGTTCCATCATGGCGATGCACTGCATTTTTTACAGCAGTCAAATCAGCATTATGACTTCATTTTATTGGATGCAGAACGTGATGCGTATATCGGGTATTGGCCATATTTAGCTGAATTGATACAAGTTCAAAGTGGCGTGTTAATCGTGGACAATGTGCTGTCACATGCTGATGAGGTCGCTGAATTTATCCAGCGTGTTGAAACGGATGATCGTTTTATCAGTACAACATTAAATGTGGGCGCAGGGCTCTTTATGGTGACTTGGCGTAACTAAAAATCAGGGCATTCAGCCCTGATTTCATCGAAAATATTTTTTAATTAATAAAAATACTGTTGCTATAGCGCTAAACTTGTAGCGGTTTAACCCTGTAAGCTTACTCGTGAAAAATGTAGATCATATTCTAGATATTTGTGGACAAATGCCGTTTTATCACTACATCGAAGTAAATTATCATAAATAAAAGGTGAAACTGGATAAAAGAGATCCCCAGAACCATTCGCATAAAATATTTTTAAGTAACGTGAAGAAGAACTGTATTTCCAAGAAGTTACCACAGTTGTTGTCATAAGCCACCCCCTTATTGCGTTGTTATAGTCATACTGCAGTTAAAGGTTTATCTCTTTTGAAATTAAGACAAATTCGGGGCGTGGAGTATTGCAGAATTGTTAAAAAATAATGTTTTATCTCACATTTTTTTCATTTCTTTATCAACTAATTTGATAAAAATAATGCCAATTCAGAGAAATGCCATAAGCGTCATTATCGCTTGTTGGTGTCGAGAGAGTTAAAAACTACGGCATTGTTCTGATTTATTGCCTTTGACTTGGTTGTTGCTGCCATTAATTGAAAAAGCATTTTCAAGACAAATTAAATTACCTGCGATTTCGTTATTATTTAGCACAATATTGCCGTTATTTTTCTTTAATTTCAGGTCGCCTGAAATTTGGTTATTGAGGAGTTGGATGTTTTTCCCTGTCGTAAAATCGACATTGCCATTGATATTGTTATGATTGGCAATGATCTTGGTAAAATTTTTATTCGATTCAATATTGCCTTTGATGTGGTTGTCATGTAGTTCAACACTGGCGCCATTTTCTAAAATCACATTGCCATGAACAATTAAACCCTCAAGCTGACAATTTTTTTTGACTTTAATATCCTCACGAATACTTTGGTTTTTAATTTCACCTTCGCAGTTCACGGCAGCAAAAGTCGTAAACGAACATAAAATTAAACTGATCGAGACGAAATATTTTTTCATGGGCTTACATCTTCCTGAAATAAGCAATTGACCTAAAATTCAAGTTAAAAATACTGAAATACCGACAAAGATGTAAGTCTAGACCATCAGGTTTGCGGCGCATTTTTATTATATTTGTGTAAGCTCTAACTTGATGAATATCTACAGATATGTGGAAAGTGCTAGTACGTTAAAGTTGTATGAATAAAGTGTGAACTGCGTAGGGTGTATAGATGTATATACTCGCAGATAATAGGCATAAAAAAACCACGCTAAAAGCGTGGTTTTTGAATCAGTTCAATCTAATACAGATTAGATTTTACCAACTAGGTCGATTGAAGGAGCAAGAGTTGCGTCGCCTTCTTTCCATTTAGCTGGGCAAACTTCGCCTGGGTGAGCGTGTACGTATTGAGCTGCTTTAACTTTACGAAGAAGTTCTTGAGCATCACGACCGATACCACCAGCGTTGATTTCAACGATTTGGATTTTACCTTCTGGATCGATAACGAAAGTACCACGATCAGCAAGACCGTCAGCTTCGATTAATACGTCAAAGTTTTTAGCAAGAGTCCAGTTCGCATCACCAACCATTACGTATTGGATTTTTTTGATTTCTTCTGAAGAATCGTGCCAAGCTTTGTGAGTGAAATGAGTGTCAGTAGAAACTGAGTAGATTTCAACACCTAGTTTTTGGAATTCTGCATAGTTGTCAGCAAGGTCACCAAGTTCAGTTGGGCAAACGAAAGTGAAGTCAGCTGGGTAGAAGAATACAACAGACCATTTACCTTTAAGATCAGCTTCAGTTACTTCGATGAATTGACCATTTTGGAATGCTTGTGCTTTAAACGGTTTAACTTCAGTATTAATTAAGCTCATCATTGTCTCCATGATTGAGGTTTGTTTTTGATTTCCAATAGGGTACAGAAATTTTTCTTATTGCTGAAATAGTATTTTTACATAACTAATATCGGAAAATCCGAATTAATAGTGATTTACTCATTTCCCAATAGACCAGTATTTCATCTCATTTAACCGCAGTTGTGTGAGGATTAAATGACAGGAACTACCCTAAACGTCCTACACAGACATGAAGTCACACCCCTTAAAATTCAAGGGTAAAATTTAAAAAAAGTGATTTAAATTTTTCTATTGTTGATTTAATCCATCTTTAGGCATGCCGATTCGCTCATCAGCGAAGCATTTCTTTTGTTCAATTAGGCGGATGAAGGGGGATATGGCGAATTCATCCTATTTTCAGATTTGAGATCTAAACCGCACCACGCCAGTCGCGCCAGATAAATTCACTTCGGGTTTTCAATTGTTGCATTGGGAAATGCGATGAAACCGAGTAGAATATCGGGTTTCATGTAGTTGTAAGGCGTATTCTTGGTGGCGAAAGATTTAAATGTAGATCAGATGGTGATGGCTCGTGATGTTCACCGTTTAAATCGATTGCGTAAGGGAAAAGACGCCAACGAAAAGCAGCATAAAGAACTGTTTGAAAAGTCGAATGCGAAAGTGCGCGAACGGATTGCCCGCATTCCAAATATTAAATTAAATCAAGACTTACCTGTTACGCAGTATGCGGACAAACTAATTGAAGCGATTCAGCAGCATCAAGTGATTATTGTGGCAGGTGAAACCGGTTCGGGTAAAACAACACAATTACCGCAAATTGCAATGCTTGCAGGTCGTGGTTTAACGGGTTTGATTGGTCATACTCAACCCCGTCGACTGGCTGCACGTAGCGTTTCGCAACGTATTGCAGAAGAAGTGGGCGAAAAGCTAGGAGAGTCGATCTCCTTTAAAGTTCGTTTCAATGAACAAGGTTCACAAGATTCAATCGTTCGTTTGATGACTGACGGTATTTTATTGGCTGAACTGGCTAATGACCGATTCTTAAATAAATATGACACGATTATTATCGATGAAGCGCATGAACGTTCGCTGAATATCGACTTCATCATGGGCTATCTCAAACAGCTCTTGCCTCGTCGTAAAGATCTCAAAGTCATTATTACTTCAGCAACTTTAGACGTAAATCGATTCTCGAATTACTTTAATGGGGCACCTATTTTTGAGGTGGAAGGTCGAAGCTTCCCTGTAGAGTTGCGTTATCGTCCGATTTCTGAGCTGAGCATTATCGGTAGTGATGATGATGAATTTGACGATTTTGAAGAAAATTTACCCCGTGCCGTGGTTTCGGCCGTAGAAGAATGTTTTCAAGATGCGCAGGAAAAAGGTCATCCTGAACATGCTGACATTTTGATTTTTGCCAGCACTGAACAAGAAATTCGTGAGTTACAGGAAACACTGCAAAAGTTTGGGCCACATCATACCGAAGTTTTACCTTTATATGCTCGATTGGCTTTGGCAGAACAGCAAAAGATCTTTAATCCATCGGGTGGTGGGCGACGTATTATTATTGCCACCAACGTGGCAGAAACTGCTTTAACTGTACCGAATATTCGCTACGTAATTGATAGTGGCTTTGCACGGATATCCCGTTATAACTATCGTTCACGTGTACAACGTTTACCGATTGAGGCTGTATCGCAAGCGGCAGCAAATCAGCGTAAAGGTCGTTGTGGTCGTATCGCACCGGGTGTGTGTATTCGACTGTATTCAGAAGAAGACTTTATGAGTCGTCCTGAATTTACCGAACCGGAGATTAAACGAACCAACTTGGCCTCGGTTATTTTGCAAATGCAAAGTTTGGGCTTTGGTGAATTAGAAGACTTCGATTTTATTGAGCCGCCAGATCATCGTTTGGTGAATGATGGTCGTAAGCTTTTGATTGAGCTTGGGGCGATGGTTGAGAAAGGGAAAGCCCCTCTTTCGCAAAGAGGGGTTGGGGGGGATTCTATTGAAAGTAATCCCCCTAAATCCCCCTTTACAAAAGGGGGACTTCCTCCGACGAAGGGTGGTGGTTTAACCAAAATTGGTCAGCAAATGGCGAAAATGCCAATCGACCCGCGTCTTGCACGGATGATTTTGGGCGGAGCGCATTTTGGCGTATTAAATGAAGTCTTGATTATTGTCGCTGCTTTAGCGGTACAAGATCCACGTGAACGTCCTGCGGATAAACAAATGCAGGCCGATCAGAAACATGCTTTGTTCCGTGAAGCTGACTCGGATTTCTTGTTCTATATCAAATTATGGGAAGCTTTGGTTGCTAACCGTGACATGAGTGAGAATAAGCGTCGAACCTTTGCACGCAACCATTTCCTTAGTTGGTTACGCCTCCGTGAGTGGAAAAAAACCCATGAGCAATTGGTGGATTTGGCTCAGGGCTTAAAACTGTCCTTTAATGAAAAGAAGGCCAATTATGAAAATCTGCACCGTGCGTTATTAACGGGTTTACTTTCATTTATTGCCAACAAAACCGATGAACGTAATGTGTTCATGGCAGTGCGTCAGCAAAAGGCACGCATTTTCCCTGCATCAACTTTGCATAAAACCAATACACCTTGGGTCATGGCTTTTGAGATGGTTGAGACCTCTCAGGTATATATTCGAACGTTGGCGAAAATTGAACCTGAATGGATTTTATTGGCTGCAGGCGATTTATTGAAGCATCATTATTTTGAGCCGCATTGGTCGAAAAAAGCTGGTGTGGTGAATGCTTATGATCAAATTTCTTTATTTGGTTTGATTATTGAGCCACGTCGTCAGATTAATTATGAAAAAGTGGATCATCCGGCGGCGCATGAAATTTTCCTACGCGATGCGTTGACGACGGGACATTTGGGTATTACGCCGCCGTTCTTAAAACACAATTTATTAAAACTCGAAGAAGTTGAGCGTGTTGAAGATAAACTGCGTCGTCGTGATTTGGTGGTGGATGAAGAAACCATCTACCAATTTTATGCTGCAAAAGTGCCTGAAGAGGTGGCAAGTCGTCGTAGTTTTGAAGACTGGCGTGCAACTGTAGAACCGAAAAATCCACGGCATTTATTTATCGATGATGATGCACTTTGGATGAATGACCGTCCAACGACCCAGCAATTTCCAGACTACCTACGTAATGGTGAACTGCGTTTGGCTGCAAGTTATCGTTTTGACCCAAGTCATGATGAAGATGGCGCAACGGTCAAAATTCCAGTTCAAGCTTTGCCGCAAGTGGATGAAAATATTTGGTCATGGGGTATACCTGGTTGGCGACAAGACCTGATTGAAGCTTTACTTAAAGCATTGCCAAAAGATAAGCGCCGTCATTTGGTGCCAATCCCAGATACAGCGCGTAAATTGATGGATCGTGTCGATGCCGTGCATTTGCGCGAGCATATTTTTAGTTTCTTGGCGTTCCAACTACGTGGTGAGCAAATCACAGATAAGGACTTTTCTTGGGAACGCGTTGAGCAATATCTGCTGCCTTTAATCAAAGTCATTGATGAAAAAGGCCGTGTGATTGAGCAAGGTCGTGACCTAGATGAACTCAAAGCTCGCTGTCGTACTGAAACTCATAGCCCAGTCAAACAGTTAAAAGGTGAGTTTAAAACCTTCCCTGATAATTTTGTGTTCGAAGCATCACAAAAAGTCACGGGTGTGCTGGTGAAACAATACCAAGCGCTTGTTCCAGTCAAAGGCTTTGCGGAGTTGGATGCCAAAGACGAATCTGGTGTGGTGATTCAGACTTTCAATGACCAATTTGAAGCAGTCAAACAACACCGCGAAGGGATCATTCGTTTGGTTCATATGCAGCTGGGGGACTTAGTTCGTCAGTTGAAAAAACAGATTTCTAAACCCTTGGCATTGGCTTATTCACCGCTAGGTGACAAAGCAAAACTAGAGCAAATGTTAGTTTATGCCACACTTCAGCTTGCAATAAATGAGCTACCTGTCAATGTGCAGGAGTACCAAAACCTAATTTTAAATGTAAAGAAATCTTTCTTAACCCATGGGCAGCAAGCGTTAGCCGTTTTAACTGAAACCTATATTCAATGGCAGGATATACGTCGGAAATTGTTGGTTTTAGATGATTCTGTGTTTGGAAAGAACATTGATGACATTGAAGATCAACTCGATTTGATGCAACTTTCAGATTTTGTTTATGGCAAAACTTCCGATGTGTGGCTCGAATTTCCAAGATATTTGAAGGCATTAGTCTTGCGTTTAGACCGCTTGCCAAATAACCTACAAAGGGACAATTCTGCCATTGATCAAGTTGACCCATGGATGGAAAAATTATTTAAGTTTAAAAATGACACTCGCCTTAAAGAATTGTATTTCATGGTTGAGGAGTTACGCATCTCTATTTTCTCTCAACCAATGAAGACCAAGATGCCAATTTCTCCATCCCGCTTGCAAAAAGTATGGGATAAGCTCGGAATCAGTTAAGATATAGGTAATTTCTAAAAGGAGTTTTACATGGGCATCCGCATTACGGGTACAGGTCTTTATCATCCAGAAGACGTAATTACTAACGAAGAGTTAGTTGAAGCTTTAAATGCTTATGTGGAACAGTACAACAGCGACAATGCTGAAAAAATTGAAGCCGGTGAGCTAGAAGCGCGCCGTGGTTCAAGTGCAGAATTTATCGAAAAAGCGTCTGGCGTGAAAGCACGTTATGTTGCTGAAAAAAGCGGTATTTTAGATCCAAAACGTTTACGCCCAGTGTTACATGAGCGTCCAAATGATGAAATTTCGCTACAAGCGGAATGGGGCGTAGCTGCTGCAAAGCAAGCGATGGAAAATGCGGGTGTGACTGCTGAAGACATCGATGTTGTGATCTTGTCATGCTCTAACATTCAACGTGCATATCCAGCCGTTTCAATTGAAATTCAAACTGCGTTGGGTATTCAGGGTTATGCCTATGACATGAACGTTGCATGTTCAGCTGCAACTTTTGGTATCAAGCAAGCCTATGACGCGATCAAATCAGGCGCTCGTCGCGTGTTATTGGTAAACGTTGAGATTACATCTGGGCATACAGATTTCCGTATGCGTGACTGTCACTTCATCTTTGGTGACGTTGCAACGGCTTCGATCATTGAAGAAACTGAAACCAAAGCTGGTTTTGAAGTGTTGGATATTGACCTGTTTACACAGTTCTCAAACAACATTCGTAACAACTTCGGTTACTTAAATATGAGTGAAGTCGATGCTGACATCGACAACAACCGTTTCCGTCAAGACGGTCGTAAAGTATTTAAAGAAGTGTGTCCATTAGTGGCGAAAATGATCACCAAGCAATTGGATGACAATAAAATTGCGGCAACAGATGTAAAACGCTTCTGGTTACACCAAGCAAATGCCAGCATGAATGAATTGATTCTGAAACTGGTTGTGGGTAAAGAACATGCTCAGCCAGACCTTGTACCAATCATTCTTGATGAATTTGCCAATACTTCATCAGCAGGTGTCATTATTGCATTGCACCGTACTGCGAATGAAGTAAACCATGGCGAATACGGTGTACTTTGCTCATTTGGTGCAGGCTACTCAGTAGGTTCTGTACTTGTTCAAAAACATGATGCTGCCTAAGGTCAGCACATTTGCAGGTTGAACATGATGCAAAATGGATAAAGCGTTTAAGCGCTTTATCCCGCATGTATTTCACGCCAACGTTTTTGGGCGCTGAATATATCGATGCATCTAAACCTGCAATGTATGTAGGGAATCACACAATTTACGGTGTACTCGATTCACCGGTGATTATTGATTATCTCTACAATGAACATAAAGTGGCTGTGGTCAGTATTGCTGATCATAGCCATTTTTATTTGCCTGGTTGGCGTGGCATGGTCAAAAAGTTCGGTGCAGTCCAAGGTATTCAGGACTATGTCAGAACAGTGATGCAACAAGGTTATTCCATTTTGGTTTTTCCCGGTGGCGGTCGAGAGGTTTTGAAACGCAAAGGCGAAGCCTATCAACTGATCTGGAAGCAACGTTATGGCTTTTTAAAACTGGCGCAAGAATTTAATTATGACATCGTGCCTTTTGCTGCTTTAGGTGGGGATGAAGTCTTTGAACTGGGTTTTGATGCCAGTGTGATCGTTGAACATCGTTGGTTTAAACAACTATTAAAAATACAAAAACTCGATAAATTATTACGCCATGGTGATGTGATTCCGTCTTTACCCAAACGGATTATCCCCAAGCGCATTCCGTTCTATTTTCAATTTTTACCCCGTCAAAGTTTAAGTCATATTCAGAGTGTGGAGGATTTAAAGCGTTATCGAGAGGCTCTACAACAAGATATTTACACTGCGATAGAACAGCTCAAAAAAATCCGTGCAGAACAACATTCTACAGATCAATAATAGTGACTACTCTGAAACTTTACCCATTTTTTATCCGTCACAGCTCAAAATCATGGTGAATTTTGTCACAACAATAGCCTTTAGATTATTTTATTTAACGCCTTCGTATTGACCTTTTGTACAGCTATTTGGCCGATTAATGGCAGTAGTCGGAGCATTAAACTTTGACTATAGTGAAGGTTGCAAAATAATCAACGATCGTTAGGGCGGAAGATGGAACAGAACAGCTTGACCCCGCAGCTTGAGCATATTGCTCGGCAACTTATTCGAATATCTCCAAGTTTAAAGCAGTTGTATCAAGAGCAAATGGATCTTGCTACAGCACTCAATTCACAAAATATCTTTAAAATTGAGCAAGAGCAGCACCGCATTCAACTGTGTAATGGACTGTGGGCCTTACAACTACAAAGTCGTGAATCAATTGGTTATCAGTTTCCTAGAAGTTCGTTTAGACTTATCAAAATTGCTGAATTGCATTCGACAGTGCCTTGTATTGAGACAATAGAAGATTTCTTATTTCATGAATTATATTTTTTTACTGGAGACCTAAAGCCGCAACATTCACTTTTGCTCAGAGAAAAAGCACAGCAGTTTAGACAATTGATCTTACAGTCGATTTTTCAACATCTAAATGGGCCAGCGCGTGTTCAGCAGTTTTTAGCACAGATGACAGCAGTTGAAGCGCAAATTTTTGATCAGCTGATGCAAGAGCAGCAGATTTATCAGACACCGCTATTACAAACGTATATCGAATACCAAATCTGTCTACCACTTTGGTTGATGCAAAAGATTGAGCAGATGTTTGCGCTTCATTCACTTACAGAAGCTGAAATATTGCCGATACAGCTCTTGATGGATAGTTTGGACGAGATTTGTTTTGCTACAGCACAATTTTTAGATCCGACCATATACCGGATCATGAGTTTGAGCTATGAAGATCGGTTCAATTTACAAGAATTAAATGAACATATAGAAGATATTATTTTGTTGCTCGACCATGCATATGAGCGTCCCAATTTGCTGGGTTTTATTCGTTTGATGCATCGGGATGTTTGGGCAGAGCAGGACATATTAAGCCATAGCAATTTTGTGCAAGCCACAGCAATTTGGCAAAAAAAATGTGGAAAACTCCCTTTACTCGACAACAACCGTGCAGTGCGATGGATGTTCAAGCAGTCAGCCGAAGTGTTGGATTGGCTGAGTCGTAATTTTCAACACAGTAATGTACGAGTGGCTGTGACGGCATTAAGTTTTGTCGATACGCAGCATATTCATCCCGCATTGATTCTTGCAACCCTACAACATTTTCAATTTGTTGCAGCGCGCTTATTTATTCAAAATTGCCATACGATTGCGCATGAACATGATTGGTTTAATCATGAAAAAAATCTACAGTTTGTTTTACAGCGAAAATATCAGCAGCATGATGACCATCGTGTAGTGATCAGCCCATCGATTTTGTATTTAGATGAGTGGTTGATCTTAATGCGACAGGTGTTAGGCGCGGAGGATCAGGCCATAAAAAAAGTCTATCTACCTTTGAGCCGTATTATGCAGGCCTATCTGCAACATTTAGTACGTTGTACGCAGCATTTACCGCAGGCTTTGATGGATTATATCCGTCCAGAAACCCAAGAAAATCGCCAGTTTTTAAGTATGTTACGACAGCATAAAATTCAACTGCAGGATTTTCGAAATTTATTTTATTTAAAGCATGCTAATTTAAGAGTATCTGTATTTGATGCATATGTGCGTGACTATGTTAGTGCGACTTATTCTACAGGTCATACAGTCCCTAAAAATATTACCTGGAATGGGGTCTTTCATCAGGCGGTGCATTGGCATGCTAAGCAACAAAAGCAAGAAATGTTAACTCAATTAAAGCGTAAATTTGCGACAACAGTCTGGCAGCCATTTACAACAGAAGACAAAATATATTTTCAAGATTGGGTCTTTGAAGAATTAAAAACCATCGATCGAATTATTGATGAATCTATTCACTTTAAACATTGTTTGGCATCAAGTTATAGCGCCAGTATCATTGCAAGAGTATATGTAGCTTTTCATATGTACCATCCCATTTTGCATGTATCGATGACTTTGGGCTGTCATGTGCAAAACCACATTTTGGTTTTTGATCAACTTGAGTATTCAAATAATACCCAAGCAGAAATAGAAAAAGTAAATATCGCCAAAGAATTTTTAAATAGGTTCAATAGCTTAAAGTAAGATTGGCGAAATACGGATTTAGGAAACTGTGTTGTGCGCTTAACTTTTGAGTCAAAAATCGTTAGGCTATAGCCGTTCTTTTACGGTATAGGTCTTATGAAACAAGAAACTGCACTCAAGCTGCTCAAAGCAGGCGAAAATGTGTTTTTAACAGGTTCGGCTGGTGCAGGGAAAACTTATACTTTAAATCAGTACATCAATTATCTAAAAGCGCGCAAAGTGCCGGTGGCAATTACGGCTTCTACAGGGATTGCTGCAACCCATATGAATGGCATGACAATTCATACATGGGCAGGGATTGGGATTAAAGATGCGATTTCCGAAGATGAGTTAAAGCGCTTAAAAGAACGTAAATATTTAAAAGAGCATTTGGAAAATGCCCAAGTTTTAATCATCGATGAAATTTCGATGTTGCATGCCAAGCAATTAAACTTGGTGAATAAAGTTTTAAAATTTTTTAAAGACAGTGAAGATGCTTTTGGGGGGATTCAAGTCATTGTTGCAGGTGACTTCTTCCAGTTACCCCCTGTGGGACGCAAAGGTGAATTAAACCGTGACAAGTTTTGCTTTATGTCTGAGGCATGGGTAGAAGCGAAGTTTCGCGTGTGTTATTTGACCGAACAACATCGTCAGGGTAATGACTATCTCAATGATATTCTAAATGCGATTCGTGCTCAGCAAATTACGGGCGATCATTTGCATGCTTTAAGGCAGACAAGTTCACAAAATATAGGTGAAACCTTTACGCGCTTGTATACCCATAATATGGATGTAGATAGTATTAACTATAAACATCTAAATGAAATTGAACAGGAATCTCGCCAGTTTGATGCTCAATGCGATGGTAATGACAAACTGATTGAAACCTTAAAATCTTCAGTGCGTGCGCCGGAAACTTTGACCTTAAAGAAAAATGCTAAAGTGATGTTTGTAAAAAACAACTTTGACGTGGGCTATATCAATGGCAGCCTCGGTGAAGTGATAGGTTTTGAAGAAGATGATGAATATGGCATCTTGCCTAAAGTAAAACTTACGGACGGCACGACCTTAGTGGTCGAACCTGAAACATGGTCTGTCGATAATGATGATGGTAAAACCATTGCCAGTTTCCAACAAATTCCACTGCGTTTGGCCTGGGCGATTACCATTCATAAATCTCAAGGGATGACCCTTGCAGCGGCTGAAATTAACTTGACCCATACTTTTGAGAAAGGTCAGGGTTATGTGGCATTGTCGCGTTTAAAAACATTAGATGGTTTGCGTTTACTTGGTTTTAATGAACAAGCCTTAGAACTCGACAGTTTGGCGATTAAAGCCGATCGACGCTTTCAGGAACTCTCTGACGAAGCGGAAACCAATTTTGCAGAGGCTGATTTAACCGTACAACATAAAGCCTTTATTCGCCACTGTGGCGGAACACTGAATGAAGTGGAAATCGAGCGCAATGAAAAGAAAATTGCCAAAACTGGTGTGAAACAAAGCTTTGCCACAGCGACTTTAGATCAAACTCGTGAGTTGTTTGAGGAAGGTTATGAAATTCAAGATATTGCTGTGGAGCGTGGTTTAACACAAGCTACGATTATTAATCATTTGGCTCGTCTGCAAAAAGAGCAAGGTTTGGATATCTCGGTGGCACATCCGGGAGAAGATGTGGTTGAGCAGGTGCGTAAAATCTATAAACGTTTGGCGAAACGACAAGACCCAGCACATTATAATGATGACGGCACGGTTAAGTTGCGTCCAATTGTGGAGTTAACCAGTCCACGCATGGGATATGACCAAGTTCGTTTGGCTTTATTATTTGTGGAATAATGGATATATGGTGCATACGAAAAATACTGATGAATAAAGTGTGGTTAATATCGTTCAATAGATTTAACAGTAGACTGTCTAAAGGATTCGTATTTTTCCTAAGCGATGGTTTACACTGTAGCAAGTTAATTTGCTAACGATTTGAATTATGACTTTTAGTGCATGGTATTCACTGCGTAAATTTGTCTATAACAATTTACATAATGATGATTATGAAACTAAATTTAGTCATTTTCTCAACTATGCTTTGATATTGCTGATTTTAGGTAATGCTGCTGCGGTTTTACTCGAATCGGTCAATGATATTTATTTGTCTTATCAAGTTTACTTTGATTTTTTTGAAAATTTTTCAATCATTGTATTTAGTGTTGAATACGTATTGAGGCTTTGGTCGATTGCAGATAAAGACCCATTTTACTCCGCTTGGCGTAATCGTTTGAATTGGGTAAAAAGTGGTGGCGCAATTATTGATTTATTGGCAATTTTACCTGCATATCTAAATTTCTTTGTCCATTTTGATTTGCGTTTTTTACGTATTTTACGATTACTGCGTTTATTAAAATTAACTCGATATTTTGTGTCGTTGCAAATTTTGTTACGTGTCATTGAACGTGAAAAAGGTTCATTTCAAGCTGTTGTTTTTATTTTATTTATTATGATTATTATGGCCGCAGCTGGGGTGTATTTAGTTGAGAGTAAAGCACAGCCAGAGGTCTTTAGTTCTATTCCTGCGTCCATGTGGTGGGCTGTTGTTACTTTAACGACGGTCGGTTATGGCGATGTAACACCGATAACCCCTGTTGGGCGGATATTAGGTGCAATGATTACGATATTAGGGGTTGGCTTGGCAGCATTGCCAGCAGGTATTTTAGCCAATGGTTTGGCACATGAATTGGAGCAACGCAAACAACAATTAGAACTCAGTTTTCGTGAGTTGATTCAAAATCGTGAAATTGATTTTGTACTTGAGCCTGAAAAAATCGAAGAAATCCGAAAAACAGTGGGTTTAACCCGTGAGCAAACACAGGATATTATTTGGCAATTGTTACGTGAGCAAAAAGAGGAATCATTAAAGCAGGAGCGTGAGCAGTATGCATATTGCCCGCATTGTGGAAAAAAATTACCTGATTTGTAATGTGAAAAAAACACATTAGCTAAAGATGATTCAGTAAAACTTGATGAAGTATATTCATGTGAATAAAAAATAGTTAAATAAAATTTATGATGAATATGATTCATAAATATCATGATATGATAAATATAATTTAAAAATACTGATTTTCAGCTCATTCAGTATGTCGTTTGTGGAACTCATTATGTTGGAATTACGCCATCTCAAAACATTATTGGCACTCAGAGAACATGGTTCTTTGGTCGCTGCATCTAATGATCTGTGTTTAACGCCTTCTGCACTTTCACACCAGTTGAAAGAGCTTGATCATTGGTATGGGGTAGAGGTGGTGAACCGACGGACACGTCCTGTGACCTTTTCGAATGTTGGGCAACGTTTACTACGCCTTGCCGATGACATTTTGCCGCAAGTTCAAATTGCGCAATCGGACATTACACGTATTGTGCATGGTCAAACCGGCCGAATTATTTTTTCTTCTGAATGTCATAGTTGCTTTGACTGGCTCATGCCGTTATTGAATGTCTACCGTCAACAATACCCCGATGTAGATTTAGACTTTGCCTCTGGCTTTGAAGCCAATCCGCATGAACTATTACAAACGGGCGAGTTTGATCTTCTGATTACGGCAGATCCGATCAATTTAAAAGGTGTGGAATATTTCCCTATCTTTGAATATGAGTCTCGTTTGGTACTGTCAAATACGCATCCATTGGTTCGTGCAACAAATGTGACTGTTCAAGAATTAGCAGAAGAAACGCTGATTACCTATCCGGTCGATAAACATCGTTTAGATATCATGGCGAAATTATTTTTACCGGCCAATATTCAGCCTAAACACGTCCGTACCACAGATTTGACCCAGATGCTGATTCAGTTGGTTGCAAGTGGTCGTGGTATCGCGGCATTACCTGATTGGGTGGTAAATGAATATGAACAAAAAGGTTGGGTGACCTCTCGACGCTTAGATTGTGTTTCACCTGAAGGTTTAAGACGGACTTTGTACGCCGGTTATCGTACCGAAGAGGCTGAAAAAAGCTATTTTGAAGGCTTCCTAAAACAGTTGGCCAAATTCTCACAAAAACGCAATCAATATTATTCCAACTAAGGAGGAGCTATGACTCAGAGTCTTTTTGTATACGGGACATGACGTCTAGGTCAGCCCAATGCTCACGTGATGGATCGCATTGGTGGCGAGTGGAAGAAAGGTGTGGTGTGGGGTGAATTAGAAGATAAAGGCTGGGGTGCGGCGATGGGCAGTCCGGGCATTCGTTTATCGAAGGCAGGTCATGCGATTGAAGGCTATGTTTTTATCTCTGAAAACTTAGCCGCACATTGGGCTGCTTTAGATGAATTTGAAGGTACTGAATATCAACGTGTTGCTGTCGATGTACAACTGGAAGGCGGAGAATGGATGCAGAGTGAAATTTATGCCTTGAAATAATATCGTGAGGGAGAGTCGTAAAATACGTGGGCCATCCATACATCATGACTTTCCCCAACCTTCGATATGTGTATCGATGATTCTGCTTGCTCTGTTGTTTCCTTGAGTGCAATTTTTTAAAGAGCCGTATCTAAAAGAGTTGTATCTAAAGTGCTTGAATGCACAGAAATCACTTTAAGATCGCTATACAAGTGGATGAATAATTTTTAGAATTGAGCTGTATCTCACATTGAACCCTGTTTGAACTCAATCATGCCCAATTCTATAGAACCCTCACCAACTCAACTCATGTCTGTGATTCAAACTCAGACAGCTATTGCCAAACTGGGTTTAGATCTAAATGCAGTGATGACCGTAGTGGCAGAACAGGCGCAGCAGATTACACATGCTAAAGGTGCAGTTGTAGAGTTGGCTGAAGATGGTGATATGGTCTATCGTGCAGTGTCTGGTGGGGCGAGTCATTTACTGGGTTTAAGACTTCATATTGAAAATAGTTTATCGGGTCTATGTATAGCGCAAAAACAAACACTGTATTGCCAAGATTCGGAAACAGATGCACGGGTAGATCGCGTGGCATGTCAACGTGTTGGATTGCGTTCGATGGCAGTAGTGCCATTGATTCATTGTGATGAAGGTGTCGGTGTTTTAAAGATTTACTCTGACCAAGTCGATGCCTTTCAGGAAGCTGATTTACATATATTGAGTTTGATGTCTGAGTTGATCGCTGCGGCGATGTACCATGCAACACGTTTCGGTGCGACAGAGTTATATAAATTGGCGACTCAAGATAGCTTAACAGGCTTAGCCAATCGGGCTTTGTTTGTCGACTTTTTACGCCAAGGGATAGAAAAAGCACGTGCGCAGAAAAAAGTACTGGGTATCTTGATGATTGATATGGATGGTCTGAAGCCGATTAATGATCAGTTTGGACATCGCATTGGGGATGCTGCACTGAAAGAAATTGCACAGCGCATTTTGCGTGAAACACGTCAAGATGACTTGGTTGCACGCTTGGGCGGTGATGAATTTGCTGTGATTTTAACCAATATTGCCAACTTAGAGCGTGCGCAAACGGCGATGAATCGAATCGCAGAAAGTTGCGGACTGCCATTTGCATTCGAGCAAATGAGCTTGAAAATTGGTGCCAGTATTGGCATGGCTTTATTTCCAGAGGATGCCGAATCCATCGATCAATTGGTGGAAATGGCAGATTTGAAAATGTACGCCAATAAGCGTGAGCGGAAACAAGTTAATATTGAATAACTCACTGCTTAAATAATTCACTAATTGTTATGCAGGTGAATTCCTTCACTACCGCCAAATTATTGAAAGTATCAGAAAAAACATTTTTGATGGGAATACGTGTTGTCTCAAACAATTGCAGATGACATCACGGAATATTATTGTTTAATTTAAATCAAAGTGCGCTTAGCATGTGACGGTGCAAGATGATTGAATAATTGAAAAATCATCTAAGGTCATTTGTTTTTTGACTCAAAATAATATTTTGAATTGTTAAGCTGTGCACTATTGCATGGCGAAAAGAGCATGACAATTCAATGAAAGGGATGTCAAAAGATTTATTCATTATTGCGGCAGGTTTTGTTGCTGCAATGCATATCGGGAAATTACCGCCCGCAATACCTGTATTACAACAGCAACTTGGTATTAGCTTTATTCAGTCTGGTTTATTGCTCTCACTAGTACAGGGTGCAGGAATGTGCTTTGCATTGTTGATTGGTAGTTATATCCAAAAAATTGGATTTAAACTGTGTATCTTATTGGGCTTAAGTCTATTGACGATAGCAAGTGCATGGGGGAGCTTTGCACAAAGCTTTGATGTCTTGTTGCTACTGCGTGTCATAGAAGGATTTGGCTTCTTATTGGTGACACTCACAGGGCCTGCATTTATCCGTCAGCTTGTACCGCTACAGCACATCAGCGCAAAGATGGGGCTGTGGAGTGCCTATATGGGTGGAGGTATGGGCATTGCCTTATTGGTTGCGCCATTTCTAATTGCTCAATATGGTTGGAGTGTGGTTTGGCTCAGTTTCGCTATGATTACTGCAGCATTACTACTCTGTATCGCTATGTTTATTCCTCAGCCTAATGTGGCGCTGAATACAACACCTATTATTGGTCTCATTCGGGATACTCTGAAACATCCTGCAGCATGGCTTTTGGCGCTCATTTTTGGGACATATGCAGGGCAGTGGTTTGCATTGGTGGGCTTCTTACCGATGATTTATGCCCAAAACCAAATTTCAGCAGAACTGGCGGGTGCTTTAACAGCCAGTGTTGCCGTTGCGAATGCTGTGGGCACATGGGGGTGTGGACTGCTATTACAGCGTGGTTTTCAAGCTAAAACTTTAGTCCAACTGGGTTTTGCTGTTTTGATCATTTGCTCCTTAGGGTTTTATCTCTCTAAAGATGCGTTACCTTTTTTACTGCAATATTTAACGGTGTTTAGTTTTTCGCTTTTTGGAGGCTTGGTTGCTGCGACGGTCTTTGCGCAATCACTGCATTTTGCACCTTATCCTGCGGCAATTAGTACGACGGTCGGCATGATTTTACAATGCTCTGCCATATCACAATTTGTTCTGCCACCTGTGATTGCCACTGTGGTTTCACAAACTGGAGCGTGGTTTTGGGCGGGGATCTTGATGTCAGCATTATCATTCGTTGGAATCATGCTTAGTCGACGTTTATTTCAAATGCAGCATGGCTCAAATTAAAATTTTGTTAAACCGCTATGTCAGCAACGGCCTTATTGTTTAATCCCAATCAGTAGCGACAAGATGCCTGCTGCAATGAGTGGGCCGACAGGTACACCACGCAGCATGGCAACACCTGCGACTGTCCCAATCAATAGTCCGGCAACCACATCTGGCTGATTGGACATCAGTTTGACACCACGTCCGCCTAGCCATGCGACAAAGATGCCAATGGCGATTGCGACGAGGGATTTCCAACTTAAAAAGGATTTTAAAATCGAATCACCGGGTATTTTTCCGCTAGCGATCGGCGTGAGTACGCCAATGGTTAAAATAATAATGCCAATGTTTAAGCCATATTGTTGCAGATAGGGGAAAAATTCACTTAAAGGCGTGATGCGGAAAATAATCAAGACACCTGCTGCTATGGTGATCGCTGTATTGTGGCTAAAGATGCCACAAGCCAATAACACCAATAACACGATCAGATTTAAATCCAACTGAGACATAGGATATTCGTGAGAAACTTCAATAAATAATCAATAGTGTAGCGCAGAAACATTAAAAACTGGCGTTCAAGATTATTTCCGCTATTTTTCCTGCAAGTTGGCTCGTGGTTCAGTATAAAATAGCAATATATGGTGTTTATTAGGTTGTTCTATGTTTTTGGAAAAAATGCTGCAATCACAAGGTTTTGGTTCGCGTAAATATTGCCAACAGTTGATTAAAAATGGTGCGGTCGAAATACACGGTGAGATTGTAGATAATCCAAAGCAAAAGCTGGACTTGAATGATTTAACTTACAGTGTGCATGGACAGGACTATACCTATCGTGAGCATATATATATTGCGTTAAATAAACCTCAAGGTTATGAATGTTCGCATCAGGCAACCCATCATTTTAGTGTTTTTGAATTATTTGATGATGTGCTGTTAAATCGTGGTTTGCAATGCGTAGGGCGGCTGGATCAAGACACCACTGGACTGTTGCTGCTTACGGATGATGGTCAATATCTGCAAGCACTGACACACCCTAAAAAGCATGTTGCCAAAGTGTATTCGATGCATACCGCAGATCCTGTGACGCCTGAGCAAATGCAACAATTGCAACAAGGCGTGGAGCTGCGAAACGAAAAAGGCATTTTCGCTGCAACCGATGTACAGCTATTGGCTTCACATCAATTGCAAATGACTGTCCATCAAGGGGTATATCATCAAGTGAAGCGGATGTTGGCGGCTGTCGGCAATAAAGTTGAAACATTACATCGTGCTCAAATAGGACAATTAAAGCTTGAAGATATTGCTGAGGGTGAATGGATCTATTTGAATGCAGCGCAAATTGAACAATCGAAATTTCGTGAAAATCTAAATTCACAGTAATAGGTACAGGGCTTTGATACGTCATCATTTGAAGGATGAATGTGCGGTATTAAAGCCCTTTAATATGTCTGCTATCTACTGATCGAAAGATTCGTTTTTCAACATGCTTTGTTGATGTATTTTAATGCTGAGCAATGCATTAGCGAATAAAGTAATGATAAGTTTGAAATTCATCGTCTTTAATGAAGCCCATCGATTCATAGAGCTGATGTGAGTGATAGTTATTTTTTTGAGTTTCGAGGCTGATTCGAAGCGCGCCTTCATGTTGAGCAAAGAGAACCGCAGTATCGATCAATTGTTTGGCTGAACCTTGACGACGATATATAGGGCTGACATAGACATCATCTAAAATATAGTAAGTTGAACAAGCCACAGATGAAAAGCCTAAATACAGTAAGATAAACCCAGTAATCACATCATCTTTTAAGCAAATAAAAATTACGCTTTCATTATTTTCAAAACGTTGTCTTAGAAATTTATATGAGATATCAAGATTAGAAGAGGTGCCATAAAATTGGCGATATTCATCAAATAAAACAGCAAGTGGATGAAGGTCTGCTTCAGTTGCGCGTCGAACAATCATTTTTTTCTATACTCCATGCTATTTTTATCAGTCTTGCATGAAGCATATCGAATTTTCGAAATTGGTTGATTTATAAATTGTTTATAAATGCGACAGTGTTAAGTTTTGTCACCTTCACCCAAAATTGCATTGAGCTCTTCAAACAAGTCGAGATGATCATCATCTAATAATGGATCATTATTTAAAATTTCTAATTCCGCAGGGCTAATTTCAGTGGTTGAAATGGCTTGAGCTTCTTGTTGTTTTAATTTACGTAACTTAATCAATTGTTCAATATTGATATTTTGGTTTTCAATAGAGAAGGGGATCGATTTGGTTAAAACAACTTGTTTAAAGAATAGACGTACAGCCTGTGCAGGTGTAATGCCTAATTGCTTAAACACGGCAAAGGCCTGTTTCTTTTCCTGTGAATCGAGGCGGATTTGGTAGACTTCAGTTTTTCTCATATTCTTAGAAAGCTTTAAAATACTTAACTTTTCGCATTTATTCTAATCAAAACTGTTATAAATTCAAGAAAGTTTGGCAGTATTTTATCAATTTAATGTAATGACAATAGATTTACAGTGTCAATTCATAGGCAGAACTGAATTGAAAAGCCTGCTCTGTCACAGGATCGATAAACTCAAGCTGTTTCGCAAGTAGTTGTAAAGGTTGGCTGAAATCGTCATCTGCCTTATGTTGTACTACTGGATAAAAGGGGTCATTTTGAATTGGAATGCCCAAAGCATTTAAATGTACACGAAGTTGGTGTTGCTTGCCGGTATGGGGATTTAATTCATACTTAGCGCGGTTTCCATGCTGCTGGATCAGCTGAATGAAGGTTTCGCTGTTAGGTTCACCATCTACTATTTGCATTGTATAAAAAGGTTGACCTTTTTCCATGCGATAGCGAGTTGTGATTGGGAAATTTAATTCATCTCGATAAGCTGCAATGGCATGATAAGTTTTTTGAACTTGGCGCGTGGCAAACATCTGTTGATACAGCCCACGGCTTTCGACACATTTGGAAAACAGCACCACGCCTGCAGTTTCACGGTCTAAACGATGAATCGGCGTTAGCTGTTCAAGCTGCGTTTGCTTTTTGAGTCGAACCAATAAGGTTTCTTGTACAT
Organism: Acinetobacter sp. YH16042; assembly: GCF_013417245.1. Classification (NCBI taxonomy): domain Bacteria; kingdom Pseudomonadati; phylum Pseudomonadota; class Gammaproteobacteria; order Moraxellales; family Moraxellaceae; genus Acinetobacter; species Acinetobacter sp. YH16042. Next base: position 147,098 of record NZ_VPEJ01000004.1, on the reverse strand, counting down.
ACTGACCGGTTGGACTCATGGTGAGAAAATGTGGTTTATCGGCCACAATGAAATGATCATTTTCAAACAAAATCTGATGCTCAAAAGGAACATGGATTTCATGCGCTAAGAATCGATAATAATAAACATGACGATTGGCTTCAAAAGGACTGTCTATCGTTAAAACGTCACCATTTGCGGCATAGACCAATCCATCCTTAAATCGTTGTTGCCACTCTGCTGCTTGGATATGAGGAAATTGTTCACACAAATATGCATAGACGGTAGAGGCTTGCGTGTGTTGACCGTCTAGGAAGACTTTGCTGGCACTGACACCATTGATCATCGGGGGAGTAAATTCAAAACTGTGCATGAAGAAAGATCTAAAAACTGAGCAAATGAAGCAGAGAACACATCATGAAAAATGCTCAATCTGTAGTGTGAACATATCCATTTTAGCCAGTGCGATGCTATCATATTTAATTCTTATGTACATGTTGTGAGTAATATGCAGTATTCATTCAGTCTGGAACTTAATAGTGAAGTCGATACCCAAAACTTAGCTACCGTACTGGCGACGCATTTTACGACGGGTGTAGCGTATTTACTTGGTGACTTGGGTGCAGGAAAAACCACGTTAACCCGTTATTTTTTACAACACTTGGGTCATCAAGGTGCGGTAAAAAGTCCGACCTATACATTGGTTGAACCTTACAATATTCAAGGACAAGATATTTTTCATTTTGACTTATATCGTCTCAACGACCCCTATGAGCTTGAACTCATGGGCATCCGTGATTATTTAGAAACGCCGAATGCCCTATTTTTATTTGAATGGCCATCAAAAGGGGGCGACGAAATCCCTGCGGCTGATTTAATTATTAATATTGAAAAGTCTGCGGATGAAAGCACCCGTACAGCAACTTTAAGCTCTTCTTCAGAAACTTTGCAAAACGCTTTGGAGCAAAAATTTAACCATGCTGAATGAAATCAGTGCCCGCCGCATTCGAACGCTTGATCCTGCCTTAGCCAACCAAATTGCCGCAGGGGAAGTGATTGAACGTCCCGCTTCTGTGGTCAAAGAATTACTGGAAAATGCCATTGATGCAGGGGCGACTGAGCTGATTGTTCGTATTGAACAAGGCGGCAGTACACTGATTGAAATTATAGACAATGGTCGGGGCATCCACCCTGAAGATTTACCTTTGGCGGTCATGCGCCATGCCACCAGTAAAATCCAAACTGCTGAAGATTTACATGCCATTGTAAGTCTGGGCTTTCGTGGGGAAGCCTTGGCTTCGATCGCTGCGGTGTCTCGTTTGACACTGACCAGTAGCCAAAATGATGACGGTGTAGGCTATCAGGTCGAAGTAAATGGCACAGCATTTGATTCGCAAGAAATTCAGCCTGTGGCAGCGACGCAAGGCACAACCATCCGTGTGCAAGATTTATTTTTTAATGTGCCTGCACGGCGTAAGTTTCTCAAAAAACCGGGGACTGAGTTTGGACATATCGAAGAAATTGTCCGTCGTTTGGCACTGACCCATTTTGATCTACGTTTTGTCCTTGAGCATAACAATAGCATTAAGCTGAACTTGCCTATTGCAGATAGTGGTGCGCTGCGTTTTCAGCGGGTGCAACAATTATTAGGCCGTCAATTTACTGAAAATGCGTACTGGATGGATGCTGATAGCGTCAATATGCGTCTCAGTGGGTGGTTAGGTCATCCTTCAGATGCACGTGCGCAAGCCGATATGCAATATGTCTATGTGAATGGACGTATCGTAAAAGACAAGACCGTTTCACATGCACTTCGCATGGCCTATGACGGTATTTTGCATGGACATCAACATGCGGCTTATTTGTTATTTATGGAAGTTGATCCAGAAAATATCGATGTGAATGTGCATCCAACCAAGCATGAAATACGTTTTCTAAATCAACGTGAAGTACATGAGTTTGTGCGCCATTTTGCCAAATCGACTTTAGCGCAATTTCAAACCGCGACAGCCGAATTGTCATCTGCAATGAAACTCGACGGGCAGGCACACGAAAATATTATTCCGCAGCCGCGTCATCAGGAACAATTTTCATTACATCAATCTCAGCCAGTTGCAGAGCAAGGCTCAAATTTTGTCAGTCCAGAGATCTCAGGCGGACTCACTGACTTTAGTTCACCTGCAACAGTGCAATATGCTTCTAATCATGCGCCAACAGGGCAGGAAGCTTATACACAGCAATATTCAAATGCGTCGAACAATAGTGCTGGATATCAGTCAAATTTAGCGGGTTCCAGACAGCTCAATAATGCATTGCAAAGTTATTTGGCGCCTTTACGTCAAACTGAGTCGTTAAATGATCCGGATACCGCATTGGCTGAACATATTCAGCAGAAAGTCGATGAGCATCCTTTGGGGATTGCCATTGCGCAATTGCATGGTATTTATATTTTGGCCCAAAACACCGAAGGTTTAATCATTGTTGATATGCATGCTGCGCATGAGCGCATTGTTTTACAACAAATGAAAACGGCTTGGGATAAACCTGAGTTTTGGACATCACAGCAATTGCTGATTCCTAAAGTCGTCAGTATCAGTCGGATGCAAGCGATGCGCGTCGATGAGCTCAAAGAACAATTGGCACGCCTAGGTTTAGAAATAGACCAATATGGCGATGAGCAAGTCATTGTTCGTGGTGTTCCTGCCATTTTGCATAAAGCAGACTTTGATGCGCTGATTCCAGATTTATTAAATGATTTAGACCCAAGTGATCAGGTTGCAGGGTTACTACAAAAGCGTGATCAAATATTGGCAGGCATGGCTTGTCATGGCGCTGTACGCGCACACCGTATTTTAAGTCTATCTGAAATGAATGCATTACTGCGTCAGATGGAACAAACTGAATTTGCCAGCCAATGTAACCATGGACGTCCGACGTGGCGTGCGTTTCCATTGGCACAGCTAGATAAACTTTTTGCTCGGGGAGAGTAGTTTTACATGTCAAATCAATTGCCGGTCATCAACTTAATGGGACCAACTGCAAGCGGTAAAACCGCCTTGGCATGTGAGTTATACGAGCAAGGTGGATTCGAATTAATTTCAGTCGATTCTGCTTTGGTTTTTCAGGATATGGATATTGGTACGGCCAAGCCGAGTAAAGCTGAGTTGGAGAAATATCCACATCATTTGATTGATATTATCAGTCCGCTAGAAGTGTATTCGGCAGCGAACTTTGTGGAAGATGCGTGTGTGCTGATTGATGATATGCATGCCCGAGGTAAAACACCGATTTTAGTCGGTGGCACGATGTTGTATTACAAAGCTTTATTGGAAGGGTTGTCTTCAAACTTACCAAGTGCAGACTATGCTGTACGTGCTGAAATTGAAGCCAAAGCTGAGTCGCAAGGTTGGGACGCTGTATATGCAGAACTGTGCAATGTAGACCCATTGGCAGGTGAAAAATTTAAACCGAGTGATAAGCAACGAATTATCCGTGCGCTCGAAGTTTTTAAATTAACAGGTAAACCCATTACGCAGTTACAAGCTGAGCAACCTAAAAACGTACCATACCGTTACAATTTTCATAATTACGCATTATTGCCAGACCGATTAGAATTACATGAGCGTATAGCTCAACGTCTAAAAATAATGTGGGAAATTGGATTTTTAAATGAAGTGAAAGCTCTCATTGAAAAATACGATTTAGATGAAAATTTACCCTCTATGCGCTCAGTTGGATATCGTCAAGCTTTAGATTTTTTGAAAAATAGTGATCAAAGTAGCGAAAAACAGAGTGAAATGGAGGATAAGGCACTTTTTGCAACACGACAACTTGCAAAACGTCAATATACTTGGTTAAGATCTTTGCAAGAAACGCATAAATTTACTACATATTTAACTGCGCAGCAGGCTCAAGAAGACTTGCGAAAGTGCTACGGATAAAGCAAAATTTACAGACTACCTTTTTGATAATTTTTAATTGAAAAGTAAAGGTAGCTTTTGCGCTGATTTTTATTATTTTTTGGAGTTATAACATGTCTAAAGGTCAAACTTTACAAGATCCGTTCTTAAATTCTCTCCGTAAAGAACGTATTCCAGTGTCGATCTTCCTTGTAAACGGTATTAAATTGCAAGGTCATATTGAATCTTTCGACCAATACGTTGTTTTATTAAAAAATACTGTAAGCCAAATGGTTTACAAACACGCTATTTCAACTGTTGTTCCAGCACGTAACCCACGTCCTGCTGGTGCTCCTGCTGGTGCTCAAGGCGCTGCTGGCTTCGGTGGTCAACAAGGCGGCTTCGGCGGTCAACAAGGTGGCTTCGGTGGTCAAGGTGGCTTCGGTGGTCAAGGTGGCTTCGGTGGTCAAAGTGGCTTTGGTGGTCAAGGTGGCTTCGGTGGTCAAGGTGGCTTCGGTGGTCAAGGTGGCTTTGGTGGTCAAGGTGGCTTCGGTGGTCAAAGTGGTTTCGGCGGTCAAAATGCTGGTTTTGATGGCGAAACTAAATTTGAAGATGCTCAAGACGACGAAAACAACAATCGTTAATTGAATTAAAAAAAACCTCCCAAATGGGAGGTTTTTTTGCCTATAAAAGAGTAGATTGTTTTCACAAAGGGTATGTAATAATTACTAAAGTGCTGAATGATGATAAGAATCGACATAAAAAAACCAGCCGAAGCTGGTTTTTTGTTTATTCACTTATTTCTTTTTACGATCTAGAGTAGGATCTTTAATTTCAACATAGGCATTGTTGCGAATTTCACGTAACCAGCTGTCCAGTTCAGTGTCAAATTGACGCTCACCTAAAATCTGACGTGCCATACGTTCTTGTACTTCATGTGTCATGTCTTGTTGACGTGTATCTGTTACTTGCAGGATGTGCCAACCAAACTGAGATTGGAAAGGTTTGCTGATTTCACCTTTCGCTGTTGATTTCATCATCGCTTCAAATTCTGGAACCATAACACCTGGGCTAACCCAACCTAAACTACCACCATTGGCAGCAGAACCGGTGTCATTCGAGAATGTTGAAGCCAAGACAGCAAAATCTTCACCTTTTTGCAGGCGGTTATACAAGCTGTCTATCATTTGTTTTGCGTTTTCAGGACTCACCACTTCAGAAGGTTGAATCAAGATATGGCGAGTTTGGTATTGTGGAACAATGGCTTTTTGTTCGCCACCTTTACGGTCAACCAATTTTAAAACATGAACGCCATCACGTACTGAAATCAGTTCAGTGGTTTGACCGACTTGCAAAGGTGCTACACGTGCAGCAAGTTCATCTGGAATATCAGATAAGTTGCGGAAGCCCATATCTGCACCGTCAACTTTAATGTCTTTGGTGTTGTATTTGTTGGTAATCGCTTTAACATCGTTACTTGCTGCCAGTTCTTTGCGAATGTCTTCAGTGATTTTAACGGCATTATCACTGCTAGCAACGCGTACATGTAAGACGTGGACTTGATTACCTAGCGCAGCTTGACCTTGTGGTGAACTTAAGAAGTTTTTCACATCTTGGTCACTGATTTGAATACGAGAAGTGACCAACTGTTGGCGTAGGCGTTGTAACGCGATGTCTTCAGCGATACGTGCACGTAAACCTGCATAGGTATTTGGTGCAACAGCATCTAATTTTTGCTGAAACGCTTCTAAGCTTGGAGAGCCGGCATCTTTCGCAACTTTAAGTACGGCTTCATTGAGTGATTTTTCATCCGCTTTGACGTTATAGCGTTTCACTTGTTCAAGCTGTGCTTGGCGCGTAATCAGCTGTTCTAAAGCTTGTTGCTGCAAGTATTCGGTCGGTGGGGCGGTTTGTTTTTTTGCTTGAAGTTGGTGAATGATCTCGGCAATGCTTTGATCAAGATCACTACGTAGAATCACGCTATTGTCAACGACAGCTACAATTTCATCTTTAGGTTGCGCAGCAGCAAATACAGATACAGAAGTCGATAGGCAAAGTGCCAAAGCTGACGCTTTAAAAATTTGTTTTAACTGTTTTGTCTTCATTAACGTTCTGTCCAAGATTGATTAATATTGTTAAAACCCAACACTCGGTTTTCAAGCAAAGAGGTTAATTTATTGTTGAAGCCACCTAAACCTTTTAGGGTGAACTCCGCCATAATGGCACGTTTTGGTTTAACATCTGAAGATGTTACATCATCTAAATCGTTATAGTACGAACGACCATAAACTGAAACACCCCAGCAGCATGACTCGTAGTTCACACCAAGTAAATATTCACGCGCAATACTGTTGTCGAGGTCATATTGTGCATGACCGATAATACGCCAGTTATTGTGAATAGGTTGAATAAACGATGCTACTGCTTGGTCATAGCTGTCTTGGCGGTTCGGAATGTCTTTACGATAGAAATAACCGACATTGTATAAATTGCCTTTATTTCCTGTGTAATACATTTGAATATCGCGCTGAGCATTATCACCATTCGCCATCCATGCAGAATTGGCATTGACACTGATGCTGTCAGATAGCTGGCTAGAAATGCTCACGACAGGGCCAGTATGGCGTTCGGTATCAAATTTATCAGAGACGTTGTTTAGCGTGACGCGGCGGTCTTCAAAATAGAAACTTTGACCAACGCTAGCTTTTAAACGCTCAAGACCTACATCATCAAATAAACTATAGCTTAAACCTAGAGATGCGAAGTTGTTGTCTTCTAAACGGTCATTACCGTAGAAACGACGCGGGCTAAACAACTGGTCATAGTTAATTGATGCTGTGGTTGAGTCAAAGTTTGGGTTAGTGTCTTGGTTTTTGTATGGAGAATACGCGTAGAAGAAACGTGGCGTTAAAGTTTGTAGATAACGACCTTCGCGCTCCATCACAAGACCTGCATCTAAAGTAAATTGCGGTACAATGACCGATTTACTTTCACTACTAGAGTGATTGTTATTTGTATTGGCACGATCAACAGTATCTTGATCATAAATCGTGTTTACGTTACGAATAGACACTTCTGGAATTACAAAAGACCATGGGTTACGATAGTTATAACGCACACTAAAGTCGTTATAAATACGTGCACCACTTGGCTCATACATTGTCGCATCACTATTGTTTTGCGGAATATTATCGCCACGCAGATTCTTTTTAAAATATGCTGTATCGTTGTTAAATTCGTACTGTAAGCCGAGCGGATTACCAGTCTTGTAGTTCAGTAGGAATTGCGGCAAGCGCGCATACGGACGGTCTTCATCACTGACAGTTTTATCCAGTGTTTGGAAGTCTTCAACTTTAAGCTGTGCTTTTAGGCCGGGGATACCATTTTTATAATTGAGTTCCCATGCACGGCGTAAGTTCAGGTCAGTTTTTGAGTTTGGATTATTATTGAGATCTGAGAAATAGTCTTTATCAGATGCATAGTTATATTCTAAATTTGTCGTGAATTGATCGTTAATTTTCCAGTTATGGAGGAAATGTAAGTCTTTACGATCTTGATCGTCATACTTTTGGTCGGATGGTAAATAACCACCCCACACCATCCCTGAACCAAAGTTTTTGGTCAAATAACGGAATTCACCTTCCATCATTGCGCCACGGTCTGCAATATAACGTGGTGTTACCGTAGCATCATAGTTTGGCGCAAGGTTTAAATATACAGGTACTGCAAGCTCAATACCACCGTCATTGGTAAAACCAAAGCTCGGGGTCAAAATACCAGTGGTACGACGGTCATCAATCGGGAAGTTGAAATAGGGCACAGCCATCACAGGTACGTTTTTTACATATAATGTTGTACCTTTGGTTTCACCGCGGCCAGTTTCTTGATTCAGCTTAATTTTGTCTGCTTGAATTTTCCACGTTGGTTTTTCATCGGGTGGACAAGTGGTATAAACCGCATTTTCTAATTCTAGGGTTTCTGTTGAAGTGCGCGAAATTTTTTCAGCACGACCATGCGCATGCTGCTGTTCAGCAATAAAGAAACTGTTATTTAAATCACCTTGTTGGGTTTTTAAATTGTAATCAATTGAATCGCTTTGAGAAATTAGCCCAGACTGCGCCATTTGCACGCGGCCAGAAGCATTGGCGTAGGTTTGGGTTTTATCAATTTTGATTTGATCGGCACGAATTTGACGACCTTCTTGGTCAATCAGAACATTACCTTCAAGAATGGAGTCGCCATTCGGGTCAAAATGACCATAGTCAGCGGTAATGGTAGAGGTTGCATCTTCAGGTGCGACCGCTTTTGTCGTTGGCGCAACAGGGGTAATCCACGTGCCAGTACAAAATGCAGAACTTAATTGATTGGTGTTGCGAATCTGTGCTTCAGGTGCAGACTTATCGACATAATATTGTTCGAAGAACTGCTGCCCAGGATAAGCTTCTGAAATGCTTTGTTTGAGTTGTTCTGTATCGTCATCCGTGGACGGGTTTGAAACAGGTGCTGCATAGCTTGGTAACGAGCTACCACATAGAAGGGTTAAGATCGCAGTCGCTAAAGGATTAAATTTAAACTGATGCTTCATTTGTCTCATTAACCAGGTATGCTTAATCGCAATTAATTATTGTCGCATCATAGAGAAAAAGTTGATAAGTAGCTACACTTAGCACTTTAAAAACTCAGCCTGTATTAGAATTTATCGCAAATGAATACACAACGTGAACAATTGATACAAACATGGATTTCATCTGTACTCGGTTCAGATCAATTTGAAATTAACTTCTTAGCAGGCGATGCAAGCTTCCGTCGTTATGCACGAATCAAATTGAATAATAAAACATTTATGCTCATGGATGCACCACCAGAAAAAGAAGATTGTGGTCCTTTTGTGTCGATTGATGAATTTTTTGATGCACATGGCGTGCGTGTACCACATATCATGGCCAAAGACCTCGATCAAGGCTTCTTATTGTTAGAAGATTTTGGTGATGTTTTATTGTCCACGTTGTTGAATGATCAAACAGTAGACGCACATTATGCTCAAAGTTTTAAACAGTTGATTCAATTACAGTCAATTGATGGTACTGCTCATTTTCCTGCATACGCCTATGAAAAGCTGATTTCTGAAATGGAGCTGTTAACGGATTGGTTGTTGCCATCTTTACAGGTACAACCAACTGCAGAAGAATCGGCACTCATTAAACGTACCTTTGCTATCTTAGCCAATGCTGCATTGGCTCAGCCTCAAGTGATTGTGCATCGTGATTTTCATAGCCGTAATTTGATGGTACTAGATGGTGAGCAAGATCAGGGCGTGATTGATTTCCAAGATGCTGTGATTGGTGCAGATACTTATGATTTGATTTCTATTACACGTGATGCTTATGTGCAGTGGAATGCAGATCGCGTTTATGCATGGTTTAAAACATTCTATGATTTGCTACCTGCATCGGCAAAAGAAGGTCGTAGCTTTGAGCAATTCAAACAAGACGCAGACCTCATGGCGATTCAACGTCATATCAAAATTTTAGGTATTTTTGTGCGCTTATTTGAGCGTGATGGTAAGTCAGGTTATCTCAAAGATTTGCCGCGTGTGATGTGGTATTTACTTGAAGAAAGTAAACCGTATGCAGAATTACAACCTTTTATGCAATTTATTCAGGCTAAAGTATTGCCGAAATTTGAAGCCAAATACGGCACTTATGAGGTTGTTGCATAATGAAAGCCATGATTTTAGCGGCGGGTCTCGGAAATCGGATGCGCCCTTTAACATTGTATAAGCCAAAGCCGTTGCTTGAAGTGGGTGGAAAACCACTGATTGTTTGGCATATAGAAAAGCTAAAAAAAATTGGCGTAACTGAAATCATCATCAATTCTGCATGGCTTGCAGATATATTGATTGGTACTTTGGGCGATGGCTCGCAGTTTGGTGTGGATATTCGCTGGACACGTGAAGCAGAAGGCTTGGAAACAGCCGGTGGTATTATTAATGCCTTACCTTTGCTTGGAACAGAACCGTTTATTTTAGTCAATGGTGACGTTTGGACGACCTACGATTTTTCAGCCTTGCTCAATGTTGAGCTAAAAGATGACTTGGCACACTTGGTCTATGTGACTAACCCAACGCAACATCCAAAGGGTGATTTTATCTTGGATGCAGGGCGTAGTTATACCTTTGAGCAAGAACATACAGGCGAGGCACTCACCTATAGCGGGATCGCAGTTATACATCCAAACATGTTTAATGGATTGGAAGCTGGTAAGCGTTCGCTCGCACCTTTATTGAAACAGGCTATGTTGGATGGAAAAATTTCTGCAGAGAAAATGCAAACTGCGTGGGTTGATGTTGGCACACCTGAGCGTTTAAGTGATCTAGATCTACAGATTCGCCAAGGCATGTACGATTAAGTGCATATTCGCTAAGCGTTAGCTACTGTTCCACGGCTTAGAAATCGGTATACTTCAGTTAATTTTTATTGAGATGTCTTCTTTATGCATCCTTTTTTTCAAGACTTAAAGCAAGGTAGTCAAAAGCTTGGCTTAGATTTGAGTGAAGAAGCATTAAATCTATTGCTGAAATACCAAGATGCCCTAGTGCTGTGGAACAAAGCGTATAACTTGACTGCTATTCGTGATCCTAAAGAAATGTTGGTTAAGCATTTATTGGATAGCTTAAGTATCCTAAATGATTTGCCTGCAGGTCGTTTATTGGATATCGGTACGGGTGGTGGCATGCCGGGCATGATCATTGCACTGTGTCAGCCTGAACGTGAATGTGTGCTTTTAGATGCCAACGGTAAAAAAATTCGATTCTTAAAACAATTTATTGCTGACTTAAAACTAAAAAATGTCATTGCGGTACAAACACGTGTCGAAAATGAAGACAGCATTAATGAACTGGGGCAGTTTGATGTGATTACCAGTCGTGCTTTTGCATCGTTAACGGATTTTGTGGATGCGTCTAAACCGTATATGCATGCGCAAAGTATTATCGCGTCGATGAAAGGCTTAATTCCTGAAGAAGAAGTTGAAACACTAAAAAGTGATTTCAAGATTGATATCGTTGCATTAAAAGTTCCACGACTTGATGAGCAGCGTCATTTAATTTTTCTTAAACGTATTTAAAATTTTCAAAGGACTGGGGTTACCATGGCTCAAATTATTGCGATTGCAAACCAAAAGGGTGGCGTAGGTAAAACCACAACTGCTGTGAACTTGGCTGCATCTTTAGCCATATTAAAAAAACGAGTTTTACTTGTGGACATGGATTCACAAGGCAATGCCACGATGGGTTCGGGCATTCAAAAAAATGATTTGCTGTATTCAGTCACAGATGTCTTACTCGGCGAAGTGCCGATTGAAACCGCCATATATAAAGCGGAAGTGGGCTATAAAGTTTTAGGTGCAAACCGTGACTTGGCCGGTGTTGAACTGGCGATTGCGGATCAAGACGGTCGTGAGTTTATTTTGCGTGAAGCGTTGGCAAGTGTTGAAAAAGACTTCGACTATATTATTGTCGATTGTGCGCCAAGTTTAAGTTTGATCACTGTCAATGCACTTGCAGCGGTACGTGCGGTGCTGATTCCAATGCAGTGTGAATATTATGCATTGGAAGGTTTGGCTGACTTAACCCAAACCATTGACCGTATTCAGCAAGCTTTAAACCCAGATCTAGAGATCGTGGGTGTGCTTCGTACCATGTACGATGCGCGTAATGCCTTAACACGTGATGTGTCTGCTGAGCTTGAACAATACTTCGGTCAGAAACTTTATGACACGGTCATTCCGCGAAATATTCGTTTGGCTGAAGCGCCTGCGCACGGTTTACCAGTAATTTATTTTGAAAAAAGCTCGAAGGGTGCAGTTGCTTATTTGAACTTGGCAGCTGAGATGTTAAAAAAAACCAAAGTAAAAAAAGGAACTAAAGCATGACCGTAAAAAAACGCGGACTGGCTAAAGGTCGTGGTCTGGATGCCTTACTCGGCTCAATCCAAAAAGAAAAACTACAGCTCGAAGCAAAAGCTTTAGATCATGGACAGTTAAAACAAATTGATGTGCATTTATTGAAACGCGGCGAGTATCAACCGCGTCGTTTCATTAAAGAACAAGATTTACAAGAACTTGCTGCATCGATTGAAAAGCATGGTGTCATGCAACCAATCGTCATTCGTCCTGTCGAAGATGAAAAGCATCCCTACGAAATTATTGCAGGTGAGCGTCGTTGGCGTGCGGCTCAGCTTGCAGGTTTAACCGAAGTTCCAGCCATTGTTCGTGACTTGAGTGACCAAGTGGCAATTGCCTTGGCGTTGATTGAAAACATTCAACGTCAAGATTTGAACCCAATCGATCAAGCCATGGCTTTACAACGCTTCCATGACGAATTTGGTTTAAGTCATCAAGAGATTGCCGATACGGTTGGTAAAGCACGTACCACGATTAGTAACTTGCTACGCCTCTTGTCTTTAGCGGATCAAGTCAAAGACTTTATGCAGCAAGGTTTGCTCGATATGGGGCATGCACGTGCGATCTTGACGTTAAAAGCCAAAGATCAGCTTAAAGTTGCTGAAATGGTGATTGAAAAAAGTATGTCTGTACGTCAAACCGAACAATTTGTTCGTGATTTGAATGCACCAAAACAACAAAAAGCTAAACCAATTGTTTCATCAGACATTCAACAACTGACACAACGTCTCTCTGATCGTTTCAGTGCAGACGTGAAAATTGATCATAATAAACAAGGGAAAGGCAAGCTGGTGATTAGCTACCATACTCTTGAAGAGCTAGATGGCATTTTAAATATTTGTCTAGCTGAATAATTTTTAAATTCGATTTATTGGGGAAAATCAAATGTGGGAATTAGTCAAAGCGGGCGGGTGGTTAATGATCCCGCTCGTCATTTGTTCGATCTTTACGGTAGCCATTACCATTGAGCGCTTTATTCGTTTAAAGAAATCAATGGTGTTGCCAAAAGACTTGATGATGAATGTAAACACATCGGTGAAAGATGTGGTGCAGCAGCTAAAGCAAAGTCCAACTTTACAGCAAAGTACATTGGGTCGTGTATTGGGCGCAGGTTACGCTAGTAAAGATCAAAACGAGCAATATGCACGTGCGCAAATGGAAGTCACAGCGTCACAAGAAATTGGTTATTTAGAAAAAAATATCAACTTTTTGGGCACCTTAAGCGCTGTTGCACCGTTACTAGGTTTGTTGGGTACGGTGATCGGTATCATTGAAGCATTCTTAATGATTGATATTGGTACCAATAGTGATCCAGTGTTGATGATGCCGGGTATTTCTAAAGCATTGATCACCACTGCGGCTGGTATGTTAATTGCTGTGCCTGCATTATTTGCGCATCGCTATTTCCAACGTTTGGTTCAGGAATATGTGGCTGAGTTAGAACAGCAGTCGACATTGTTTCATGCCGCTTTGTTTTATAAAAAAACACCTGAAGTAGAAAGTCAGGACATTCAGAAAGCCAGCTGAGTGGAGACTGCGCATGAAATTTAAACGTCGTCAGGTTGAAGATATTCATATCAACCTCACACCGATGATTGACTGTTTGATGTTTATTTTGGTGTTCTTGTTGCTCTCGACTACCTTTAATCAGATGAGTCGAATGAACCTCACTTTGCCAGATGCACAAGGTGTTCCACCTAAAAACTATGATCAAAAAATTGAAGTTGTGGTGGATTCAACAGGACATTATTCTGTCAATGGTCAGTCATTGGCCAGTAAAGAAGTTTCTGATTTGAATACTGCAATTAAACAGACAGCCAATGATCGTCGTGATTTAATGTTTGTGATTGCCGCAGATGCAAAAGCAACACATCAAGATGTGATTCGGGTGATGGATGTTGCAGGTCAACTTGGATTTGTGAATGTCAACATCAGTACTAAAGTTCCAACTCGAGGTTATTAGTGAAGCACGATTTTAAGGTCTATTTACGCCTATTAAGTTATTTAAAACCTTTTTGGGGAATCGGCCTGCTGGTTTTGCTTGGTTTCGGTATTAATGCTGCGACAGAAGTTTCTGTCGCAAAATTATTGGAACGCATTATTGAAGCCATTCAAAACAAAGATCAAAGCTTTACAACCTTATTTCCACTCTTGGTGGTTTTATTGATGTTCTTCCGTGGACTCGGTTTGTTCATGGGGGGATATTTTACCGCAGTGATTTCTCGAAACTTAATCTTTAATATTCGTCAGCAAGTGTTCGCAAAACTCATGCGTTTGCCTTCGCAATATTATTTAGATAATTCGAGCGGTCATATCACTGCAAAAATTATGTATAACGTTGAACAGTTGACGGCAGCATCATCTGAGTCACTGAAAACGATTGTACAACAGGGTCTGATTACCATCGCATTATTGGGTTATTTGCTCTATACCAACTGGCGTTTAACTCTGTGTATTTTGATTTTTGGTCCAATTATTGGGCTGATTATCCGTAAAGCATCCAAGCGCATGCGTAAATTATCCATGCAAGTGCAAAGTACCATGGGTGATGTTAACCATGTGGTGCAAGAGACAGTGCAAGGCAACCTAGTGGTTAAGGGCTTTGCAGGGCAAGATTATGAACAAAAACGTTTTTATGAAAGCTCAATGGAGAACTTACGCCGCGGCTTAAAAATGGTTGTGGTGCAACAACTCAATAGCCCAATTGTTCAGCTGATTATGTCGATCGCGCTCAGTATCGTGATGTATATCGCGCTACGCCCTGAGATTTTACAAGATACAACAGCGGGTGAGTTTGTAGCGTATATCACTGCCGCAGGTATGCTGAGTAAGCCAATTAAAACCTTGACGGATGTCAACGAAAAACTACAACGAGGCATGGCAGCAGCTTATTCAGTTTTTGAATTGCTTGATATGCCTGAAGAAGTAAATAACGGCACGCTGAAGCCTGCTTTGAAAGGCGATGTCGAATTTAAAAATGTTAATTTGATCTATGCTGATGGTCACCATGCGATTCATGACTTCAATTTAAAAATCAATGCAGGGCAAACCGTTGCATTGGTTGGGCGTTCAGGTGCAGGTAAAACCTCACTGGTCAATCTTTTGGTGCGTTACCAAGAGGTGTCGTCAGGACAGTTGTTGCTTGATCAGCATGATATTCACGACATAGAACTCAATAGCTTGCGTACTCAGATTTCGATGGTCAATCAGCAAGTGGTTTTGTTTAACCGTACTGTGCGTGAAAATATTGCTTATGGACAGCTCGAGCATGCAACAGATGAACAAGTCATTGCTGCTGCTAAAGCTGCATTTGCACATGATTTTATTATGGATTTACCGCAAGGTTATGACACGCCGTTGGGTGCCCAAGGTTTAAATCTGTCTGGTGGTCAACGTCAACGGATTGCAATTGCGCGTGCGATTTTGAAAAATGCACCGATTTTAATTTTAGATGAAGCGACCAGTGCACTAGATAACGAATCTGAATTTTTTATTCAGCAAGCATTTGACGCTGCGATGCAAGATCGTACCACGATCGTGATTGCGCATCGTTTATCGACCATTGAAAATGCAGACTGTATTGTAGTGATGGATAAAGGGCGTATTATTGAACAAGGTTCTCATACGGAATTGATGGCACAACGTGGTGCATATTACCAACTTCATCAGCGTAATTTTGAGGAAAATTAAGTCATGTCTTTTACACAATTGATTCAGGATGCTTGGAATGAACAGGCAAAGTGGCTCGTTGTGTTTAGACCTTTGTCATGGCTTTATCGTGGCGGCTTTTTACTCAATAAAAAACTCTATCAATCAGGTATAAAGCAAAGCTATAAAGCGCCCATTCCAGTCATGGTCATTGGTAACATCACAGTCGGTGGAAGTGGTAAAACCCCTTTGCTCATTCACTTGGTTAGTTATTTAAATAGCTTAAAGCTGCGTGTTGGTGTGATCAGTCGTGGCTATGGTGGTCAAGGACCATTTCCGGCCTATGTGGATTTAGATTCGACGGCTGAAATCGTGGGTGATGAACCGAGCTTAATCGTTCAGTCTACAGGTGTGCCGATGGCGGTCGGTCCAAATCGCCAACAAAGTATTGAGTTGCTGCTATCTAAGCATGAATTGGATTTGATTATCTGTGATGATGGTTTGCAGCATTGGGCGCTTCAACGCCAGTTGGAGTGGATCGTACTGGATAATAACCGTGGTTTAGGCAATGAAAAATTATTACCTGAAGGTTATTTGCGTGAACCGAAAAAGCGCCTTGCCAGTGGAACGGTCATTGAGCATTCAGCAGATCCAAGTTCTCCACTGAATATGCACCTAGAAGCGGCGCAGCCTTATTTGCTCAATAAAGATCTTGTGACGACATTTGATGCAAATAAAGATTTTTATGCCGTAGTGGGTATCGGTTTTCCGCAACGATTTTATAAAACCCTAGAAAACATGGGGATTCATCAATTTCAATGTCATGAATTCCCAGATCATTATGAATATGAACTGAGTGATTTGCAATTTGAAGATGCCAATCCCATCATTACCACTGAAAAAGATGCAGTTAAAATTTTAGCGATCCTCAAAAATAATCCAGATTTTAAAAGAGAAATATGGGTTGTTCCTGTAGATGCAGTGTTGTCACCTGCGTGTTATGAAACTTTGCATGCGCAGTTGAAAAAACTGGGTCTGAAACTTCCCGAAGGCATTTAATTTATGAAACATATTGTTATTCCTGCACGTTTTTCAAGTTCACGTTTACCGGGTAAGCCTTTACTTGAAATTCATGGTCGTCCGATGATTTTACGTGTGGTCGATCAAGCCAAAAAAGTTGCAGGATTCGATGATCTTTGTGTCGCTACAGATGATGAGCGTATTGCAGCAGTGTGTCGTGCAGAAGGGGTTGATGTGGTACTGACCTCTGCAGAGCATCCATCAGGGACAGATCGTTTAAGTGAAGTTGCATGCATCAAAGGTTGGGCGAGTGATGACATTATTGTCAATGTGCAAGGTGATGAACCTTTGCTTCCCGCTCAATTGGTAAAACAAGTTGCACAATTACTTGTTGATCAACCGACATGTTCGATGTCGACGCTCTGTGAGCCGATTCATAGTCTAGATGAGTTTCAACGTGACAGTATCGTCAAAGTGGTGATGTCAAAGCACAATCAAGCGCTGTATTTCAGCCGTGCGACTATTCCTTATGACCGTGATGGTGCAAAGCAAGCTGAACAAACCTTGCATGATCAGGCTTATCGTCATTTAGGCCTATATGCATACCGCGTAAAACTCCTACAAGAATATGTCACTTGGGATATGGGTGTGCTGGAAAAATTAGAAAGCCTTGAACAATTACGCGTTTTGGAAAATGGTCACCGTATTGCCATTGCTGTGGCAGAAGCGAACCTTCCACCGGGCGTAGATACTCAAGCTGACCTTGATCGTTTGAACCAAATGGATGTTTCGAACTTCGAATAAGGTTAAACGATTTATGCAAAATGAAATTGTGGCGCAAGTGTACCCTTGGCAGAAAAATACATGGAATACATTAACCAGCCGTTTTCCACAATTGGGACATGGCGTGCTTTTGTATGGCAAAAAAGGCTGTGGTAAAGAGGCATTTGCAAAACAATTTCTTGCATGGGTGCTGTGTCAAAAACGTGATGAGCGAACTGAGCCGTGTGGTGAGTGCGGGAGTTGCCAGTGGTTAAAGTCAGATACACATCCAAATTTTGTCCATATCAGTACAGATGAAGACAATAAAAAGCAAAACGCCAAAATTAAAATCGAGAAAATTCGTGATTTATTGCCTTTTGTACAGCAAACCGTAGACGGTTGGCGAGTTGTGTTGATTGAGCCTGCTGAAGCATTAAACATTGCATCATCAAATGCGTTGCTGAAAACACTGGAAGAGCCGGGCGAACGCATTGTGATTATGTTGTTGGCAGAGCATTATTTGAAATTGCCGGCAACTATTCGTAGTCGAATGCAGCACTATGCCTTGGATCGTATTGAACCCGAACAATCACAGCAATATTTACAGCAGCATTTGCCCGATAGTGGTGAAACCCAGCGCAAAGTTCTCATGAACTTAGCCAGTCAAATGCCATTACAAGCGATTTCATTGGCAAGTAGTGAATGGCTAAATATGCGCCAAGAGTTTCTACAAGATTGGCAAAAACTTGTGACACAAAAAAACATGCCGATGGCAATTGCGAGCAAGTGGAATAAAGCACTGAGTTTTAGTGATTTTAGTCAAATGTTTGAATACTTGTTGTCCGATATAATTTGTGTCAAGCTAAATCAATCCATAAAAAATATAGATTTGGATTTTGGGGTGTTGGCAGAGCAATATTCGCTCGAAACACTCTTTGGGATTTATACAGAATTACAGCAGTCTAAGCGGTTCATCGAGCAGAACGTACAGGGGAATCTGGTCGTAGATGAGCTTTGCATCAAACTGATGAATGTTTAATTAAGGGGAAACATCATGCAACCACGTATGGGCGGGATCGTTCACGCTAATATTCCAGATGTGGAAACACTTTTTGCGAGCTACATGCCTTATGTCGTTGGTGGCGGTTTATTTGTACCATCAAAGCAAGCTGTGAAAATGGGTGAAGAGGTTTTCTTATTGGCGACTTTGCCTGAACAAAGTATAAAAATTCCTTTGACAGGGAAAGTGATTTGGATTTCGCAAAAGCAAAATGGCATTAAACCACAAGGCTTTGGAATTCAATTAAGCGGCGAAAAAGGCGTTTATTTCAAAACAGAAGCAGAACGTTTACTTGCAGGGCTTAAATCTGAGGGGCGTAGAAGTTACACTATGTAGTTACAACAGTGAAGACTTGTAGGTACATATTGTGTTTGTAGATACCCATTGCCATTTAACCATGCTTGACTTAAGCCCTTATGAGGGTAATTTAGATCTTGCATTGGATCAGGCTCGTCAAGCCGGGGTCTCAAAATTTATGAGTATCTCGGTTGATCTAGATGACCATATCGAACTTTCAAAAATTGCTGCACGTCATGCCGATGTAGGTTATTCCGTTGGGGTACACCCATGTGAAGATCCTGCAACGATGGCTCGGGCAACAGAAGAATATCTCATTGAATTAGCACAAGCTGAAAAGGTTTGGGCGATTGGTGAAACAGGGCTGGACTATTTTCATAGTACAGACTTTATTGCAGAGCAAAAAGAATGCTTTGCCCGTCATATTCACGCATCGCAAGCCGTAAAAAAACCGGTGGTTGTACATACCCGTTCTGCAAAGCATGATACGGTGGATATTATCCGTGCAGAGAAATCTACTCACGGTATTTTGCATTGTTTTACTGAAGATTGGGAAACGGCAAAAGCTGTCTTAGATTGTGGATATTACGTGTCATTTTCAGGCATTGTTTCTTTTAAAAATGCACAAGATTTGCGTGATGTGGCCAAGCAAGTACCATTGGATCGAGTGCTGATTGAAACTGATAGTCCATACCTTGCACCGATGCCCTATAGAGGAAAGTCTAATGAACCAAAATACGTTCCTTATGTAGCCAAAGCCTTAAGTGATGTATATGATAAGTCAATTGAAGAGATGGCTTTCATTACAATGCAAAACTTTGAAAATCTCCTCAATCTTAAGTAAATAATTTGAATTGATATAAGAGTAAGAGAGTATAGGGTGAAGATGGATCGTCAAGCTCAGTTTAGAGCAAGAGAGGCATTAATTTTCCAAGTGGCAGAGCAGCTGCTATTGGAAAATGGCGAAGCAGGGATGACACTAGATGCGCTAGCGGCAGAACTCGACTTGGCAAAAGGGACGTTATATAAACATTTTCAAAGTAAAGATGAACTATATATGTTGCTCATTATTCGTAATGAACGCATGTTATTGGAAATGATTAAAGACACCGATAAAGCTTTTCCTGAACACCTTGCTTTCTTTATGTTGCATCACTTACATCATCCAGAACGTACAGTGTTGTTTCATCAAATTGAAGAGCGTTTATCGACAACGGGTGTGGGTATTCAACACTTGTTTAGTGAACTTTATCAAGTGCGCAAACAGCGTCTAAGATTGATTATCCGTATGACTGAGCGTTATTTGGAGTCGATTCAAAGTAGTATGCCAGTACGTGATTATCTTGCTTCAATTTGGTCACTTACACATGGTGCTGCAGCAATTTTGAACTCTAGTTTTTATCAGCGTTATTTGGGTTCAAGAGACACCTTGCGGGTTGCTTATATTGATCAAGCCTTGGCCTTACCAAAACAAGTGCATGCGGTTGCTCAATTCGCTTAAAGGCTGTTTATGAAAATAGCATCACCATCATCGGTTCGTGGCTTCACCCTCGTTGAATTGATGGTGGTGATTGTGATTATGGGCATCATGGCCTCATTGGTGCTTTTGAATATCGGTGGGACAGATCAACGCAAAGCCATGCAAGCACGCGAAGTGTTTGTAATGGATCTGAAACGAATATTACGTGATGCAAATGATCAAGCTTTGATATTGGCCTTACAGCAAAAAGCTGGAACGGATGTCAACACGCAAAGCTATGCGGTACAAGAATATTTACCAGAACAAAAACGTGTAGAAAATAGTATTTTAAATCAGAACAATAAATGGCAAAACTATAAAGATTTTGAAACCCGAGTATTACCTGAAAATGTCTCTTTTACGATTCAGCCTTTAGATCAACAGTATGAAAATGCTAATAATGATGATTTGTTAAATACCAATGCACCCAAGTTGATTTGGTTGGGTAATGGTGAGGTAAAGCCTGTGCGTATACAGTTTTATTTTGAAGAACGTCCCATTGGTAATGAAATCGAAATCGATCATTTAGGGAAAGTTAATGCGGGCTAAAGGGTTTACGCTACTTGAAGTCATGGTGGCATTGGCGATTTTTGCTACTGCGGCAATGGCTTTGTCTAATGTTGCGATGCAATATACGCAGTCGACAGCACACGCAATTTTAAGAAATAAAGCACAATTTGTCGCGCTGAATGAAATCGCTAAGATGGAAATCAATCGTGAATGGATGACAGGTACTGCATCTAAACAAGTCACTGAACAAGGCGAACAATGGCAAATTGACAAAAAAGCCCAAGCCACCATTAGTCCAAATGTACAACGTATCGATATCCAAGTGAGTTTGATGAATGCTGAAACTGGGGATGTAGAAGCAGGGATTAGTAGTTTAGTGTTCTTTAACTATAGGGCTCCGTTGGATGAAAATAATAACTAGAAAAAAACGTACATCTCAAGATATGCCTGTGCTTGTGCAGCAAGGAATGAAGAATCAAGCAGGATTTACCTTAGTTGAACTTTTGGTTGCGATTGCCATTTTTGCAGTACTATCTGCATTGGGCTGGAAGGTTTTTGATTATGTCTCGAAAGTGAAAGAACGAAACGCAACCCATGAGGCACGGCTCAGTCAGTTGCAAGATGCCCATCAGCAGATACTCAGAGACACGGTACAAGCTGTGCCTTTAACTGCCAATATTAATGGAGATATTCAACCAGCGCTGGTGTTGCAAAATGGCCGATTTAATTTCAGTAAGACTGGTGTCACTGACCCATTAAATCAGGGTATTGCACCTGATGAGCGAGTGGAATATCAATACAAAGCTGATGAAAAAAAATTGTATCGGCTAAAGTTTAAAAATCTAAACCAAACAGGGCATGATCAGCCAGATTCGAGTGTGTTACTGGATAATGTAGAGCAATTTAAAATCACGGTACTCAATCCAAATGAGTTAGAGAATTGGCCAGATGCGGACGCTGATTTGAATAATGAAAAAACCATTCAACTGTTACCGCGGGGTATCAGGATGCAGCTCACAGTTGATGGGACAAACTACGAATGGTTATTCAGTTTGTTAAATACTGATTTTTTATTGGATAAAAATAAGAATGGTTAACGGTCAGGTAGTAGAGGCATTTGAAGTTCGGAGTTGCTTATGAAACAGCAACGTGGCATCGCTTTGTTAACTATCCTGATGATGGTAGCTTTGGCAACCATAGTTGCAGCAGGCATCGCAAAACAACAAGCCAATACTTCTGAAAATACCGCTTATGTGATGCGCCAAAATCAATCGTTGTTATATGCGAAAAGTGCCGAAGCATTTTTTGCTGAACTTTTGGTGAATGATGCCGAAAATGCAGGGCAGGTGGATCACCTCCAAGAAAATTGGGCTCAGCCTATGCCCGCCTTTCCAGTGGAAGGTGGAACCGTTGCAGGTGTGCTGCAAGACGAATCTGGAAAATTTAACCTCAATAGTTTGGTTTCAGAAGAGGGTGTGGTAAATGACAAAGCAAAATTATGGTTTGAGAAAATATTGCAGCGTGTTGGTTTACCCGCAGAATTAAGTCAAGCCGTGATTGACTGGCAAGATGAAGATGATGAGACCTCTGGCCCAATGGGAGCAGAGCTGGCGTATTATCGTGGTTTAAATAATGCGGCACTACCGCCAAATGCAAAATTCCATAGTGTGGAAGAGCTGAAATCAGTCCGTGGTTTTGACGGTGCTCAATATAAACTAATTGCGCCTTATGTGAGTAGCTTACCTTCGCATGAAACAACGGTAAACATTAATACCGCTCCTGCATTTTTGTTAGCGACCTTGGATGATCGTTTAGATGTCAATGCAGTTGAACAAGCTTTGCAACAAAAAGCAGCCAAATTTGAACATTTCGAAAATATCAATGATTTATGGGCAATGGAGCCATTTGCACAGGTGAGCACAGAAAATAGGGAAGTTTTAAATTCACAATTGGGTGTGCAGTCGAACTATTTTAAAGCGCAAATTGAAATTATTTTAAATGAAAGAAAGCGTCAATTTACCAGTGAGTTAGTGCGAAAAGATAAAGATGTATATGTGGCTTTTCGCAGTATGGCACCATTTTAGGTCTTAAATATCGCTAAATTTTCATGATGCCTTTTCCCAATTGTGCTGAACAGCAAAATTAATGCCTCTTGTTAGACTTTTGCATTATAATCTCTAAGAACCCATAGATTATTTGATTGCATTACGACACATGTTAATTCGTAAGTTATTTAAGTTTGAAAACGCGCATATCGTGCGTAATTGCACGTCAGACCGTTGCAAACGTTCCATTCATGGACACAGTTATAAAGTCGAATTATTACTCAAAGCGTCGAAACTTGACCATGGACAAATGGTTTACGATTTCGGTTTGCTCAAAGGGGTAATTAAAGACTTATTTGATAGTTTTGATCACGCGATTTGTTTTTGGCAACATGATGATGCCGAGTACATTCGTGCCTGCAAACAGTTCAGCGCACGGTGGGTTGAACTACCCGTATCGCCTTCAGCAGAACAGTTTTCACGGATCTTCTTTTACTTGGCACAACAAGTTCTAAAATCAACAAAAACTCAAAATGGTGAGGGTGATGTTGAAGTGTATTCTGTGATCGTACATGAGACGGACACAGGCTATGCGCAAAGCTTTTTAGAAGATATCGATAATGTACAAATGGGGCTCTTGCAGTTAGATCAAATCGTCTTTTCCGAACAGGTTCAATCGGAATGGAACGATACCCAGATGTATGAAAAATTAAAACAGGGTCAAAAATTTTTAAACCCTGCAGTTGATTTACAAGTTAAAATTTAAGTAAATATTTGGTTTTATTAGGATTGGTTAACAGTGATGTCTTTAACAGAAGAGCAACAAGCAAAACTCGCTAAAGTGCAGCTTGATGCTAGCTGGAAATATGGTCTAAGTGAGTTTCTGCTTAGCCCCCGCATGGATGAGTTAAAAGACTTTCTGATACAACAAATGAAACAGGATAAAGTGATTTATCCTCCGAATCCGCTGATTTTTAATGCCTTAAATACGACGCCTATGGCGAATGTAAAGGTGGTGATTTTAGGCCAAGACCCTTATCATGGGCCAAATCAGGCACATGGCTTGAGTTTTTCGGTACAAAAGGGGGTTGCATTACCACCTTCTTTACGTAATATTTTCCATGAGTTAAATACCGACCTTGGGGTGCCTGTGTCAAAACATGGGGACTTAACACGCTGGGCAGAACAAGGTGTTTTGCTTTTAAATGCGGTACTGACTGTTGAGGCTGGGCAACCAACTTCACATCAAAAACGTGGCTGGGAAGATTTTACAGATCATGTGATTGATGTTTTAAATGAACAACGTGAGCATATTGTCTTTATTTTATGGGGGGCATATGCACAGCGTAAGGGACAACGCATTGACCAAAATAAGCACTTGGTGCTAAAAGCCGCGCATCCATCACCTTTGGCTGCAAACCGCGGTGGTTTTTTTGGTTGTAAGGTGTTCTCAAAAAGTAATAATTATCTTAAACAAAATGGCATTGAGCCAATAGACTGGCAGCTGGACGCATGACTTATTCTCCCGTTTCAAAAAATTATCACCCAGATCTGATTGTTGAAGAAGCGAAAAATGGCTGGCGCATTGTTCGCCTGAATCGCCCAAAATCGCTTCATGCATTAGATGAATCTATCTGTACAGCGTTGCTTGAAGTCTTTCAGGACTTTCAACACGATGATGCAGTAAAAGCGATTTGGTTAGATTCCACTACGCCAAAAGCATTTTGTGCAGGTGGCGACGTACGCAAATTGCGACAATTGGTGGTCAATGATGAAGTTGAAACGGCGAATAAATTCTTTGAACAAGAATATGCTCTAGATTTGCTGCTGCATAACTATGCAAAGCCGATTTTGGTTTGGGGCGAAGGTTATGTCATGGGTGGTGGTTTAGGTCTGTTTATGGCTGCACCTTTCCGCTTGGTAACACCTTATTCACGTTTAGCAATGCCTGAGATTAATATTGGTTTGTATCCAGATGTAGGTGCGACGCGTTTCCTTGCTGACCGTGGCGCCATTGGTTTGTTTACTGGGTTAACCGGCTCGATTATGACCGCAGCAGGTGCTTATGGTATCGGCTGGGCAACGCATATTTGTGATGCTCAGCGTGATAATGTACTTGAAACTGTCATTAATATTGATTGGGATCATTATCCAGCGGGCGATTTTCGTGCCATTGATGACACTTTAAATAGTATGCATCGTCCTGTGGGGCCGGGGCCATTACAAAACTCGTTAGATGTGATTCAAAGTGTGTGCCGTGGGCATAATTTTGAACATGACTATGAATCAATTATTGGTTTAAGTGATGCGCGCAGTGATTGGTTACGCCAAGCCAGTGAAAATCTACAAAAAGGTTCACCTGCAACCGCCGCATTAACATGGTTGTTGTGGCAGTGGGGCAAGCAAGTGCATTCTTGGAATGAAGTGTTTGAGCTAGAAACCCAAATTTCGGATTGGAAAATTCGTCACGCGGACTTTGTTGAAGGTGTGCGCGCCCGTCTAGTCGATAAAGACCTGTCTCCAGAATGGAAAAAAGGTACAGATCTTTCCCTCAAAGGAATTCTGGCTGATGAGCCTCCTGTAACCAATATTGACAGTTGGAATGCACTGTTAAGACAGTATGGTGTAATTTATTAATTGATGTCTGAACCAAACTTATATAGTGATGAACATTGGATGCAGCTTGCTTTCGAGCAGGCTGCACAAGCTGCCGAATTGCAAGAAATTCCTGTAGGCGCAGTCATTGTGAGTCAAAATCAAGTCATAGGTGCAGGGTTTAATGCGCCGATTTCTCTGAAAGATCCCACCGCACATGCGGAAGTACAAGCTTTGCGTCAAGCTTGTTTAAATATCGATAATTACCGTTTACCCGATGATGCAACCTTATATGTAACATTGGAGCCATGCACAATGTGTGTGGGTGCTTTGGTACATTCGAGAATTAAACGTGTGGTATTTGCGACGACTGAGCCTAAAGCAGGTTCTTTGGTCAGTTCGCGTCAATTATTAAATTCAGGCTACTATAACCATATCTTTGAGTTTGAGCATGGTTGCCTACAAGAGCAATGCTCCCAACAATTAAGTGATTTTTTTAAAATGCGTCGTGAACAAAAACGACTGATGAAGTTACAGGAAAAAGCCACTTTGACTGAACTTAATTTAAAAAATCAAGTAAACTCTACTGACAATTAATATTGTCAAATAAAATAGGGTACACCATGAAATCCATTCAAGTAAAAAAAGAATTTAATGCACCGGTCGAGCAAGTTTTTGACTTACTTTCAAAACATTCGACCTATAACGTGGCTTTTGCACCGATTCAAGTGGTGCGCGTCAAAGATTCTGCAGATCCTGAACGTCCTGATGGTGTGGGTTCTGTACGTCGTATGGGCTTTGGGCCAGTGAAGCCGTTACAAGAGCAAATTACCTTGCTTGAGCCAAACCAACGCATTGAATATAAGATTATTAAAAACCCACTGGTGAAACATCATTTGGGTGTGATTCAATTCGAAGCGATTGATGCTGCGCGTACTTTAGTCACTTATACGATTGAATTACAGGCGCGTGCGCCATTCGTTAGTCAATTAATCCTTGCGCAACTGAAGTCAGCGATTAAAATTGGTTTTTCAAAACTTGCAAAAACCGTATAAACAAAAGTGGAAGAGCAATGACAGTTCAAATCATTACAATTGATGGCCCAAGTGGCTCAGGTAAAGGAACATTGGCAGCAAAAATTGCGGCACATTATCAGTTCCACTTACTCGACTCAGGTGCGTTATATCGTCTGTTGGGATTGTCATTGCATAAGCAAGACTTAATTGATGCATTAGACTCAAAGCTCGATGAATGCGTAAAAATTGCAACAAATTTAGACATACAATTTGTGACAGATGAAGCAGGTGTTTCGGTGCTTTTAGATGGTGAAGATGTCTCAAAAGTTATCCGTACTGAGAGAGTTGGAGAGTTTGCTTCAAAAGTTGCTGCAATTCCTGCACTTAGAACTGTGCTTTTAGAACGTCAGCATGCCTTTGCTCAAGCACCTGGTTTGGTTGCAGATGGCCGTGATATGGCAACTACGATTTTTCCAAATGCCCAAGCCAAGATTTATTTAACGGCTTCTGCTCAGTCCCGTGCGGAGCGCCGTGTAAATCAGTTGCAGGCTATGGGCGTGGATGTTAAAATAAACGACATTTTAGCTAATATCGAAGCGCGTGATAAGCGAGATATGGAACGCACAGTCGCTCCACTCAAGCCTGCGCCAGATGCTTATTTCATTGATAGTTCAAGTTTGAGTATTGATGAAGTATTCACGCTGATGACGAATTACATCGATCAGCAATTAGCAAACTAAAGAATTTTCAGCAGAAGCATAGCTTGATCAGTCTTATACGGACTATGTAGACGCTTAATTAAACCGGCCTTGTCTGATCCAAGACCGCTGACTTTACTAGGTATATCATGACCGAATCTTTTGCAGCCCTCTTTGAAGAAAGCGAATTAAACCTCAACGTTGAAAAGGGTGCTGTCATCCAAGGCGTTGTAGTAAATATCGACTCTGACTGGGTAACAGTTGACACTGGCCTTAAATCAGAAGGTATTGTTGACCGCGCTGAATTCTTAAATGAACAACGTGAACTTGAAGTTCAAGTTGGCGACACTGTTGACGTAGTTGTTGAAGCTCTTGACAACGGTATGGGTCAAACAGTTTTATCACGTGAAAAAGCTAAACGTGCTGAAACTTGGACTAAACTTGAAAAAATCTTTGAAGACGGCGAAATCGTTACTGGTGTTATCTCTGGTAAGGTTAAAGGCGGTTTCACTGTTGACATCGGTCCAGTTCGTGCGTTCCTTCCAGGTTCTTTAGTTGATACTCGTCCTATTCGTGATACTACTCACTTAGAAGGTAAAGAGTTAGAATTTAAAGTAATCAAACTTGATGCTAAACGTAACAACGTTGTTGTATCTCGTCGTGCTGTTATGGAAGCTGAATCTTCAGCTGACCGTGAAGCTCTTCTTGCTCAGCTTGAAGAAGGTCAAACAGTTACTGGTACTATTAAAAATCTTACTGACTACGGCGCGTTCGTTGACCTTGGCGGTATTGATGGTCTTCTTCACATCACTGACATGGCTTGGAAACGTATCAAGCACCCTTCAGAAGTTGTTGAAGTTGGTCAAGAAGTTACTGTTAAAGTACTTAAATTCGACCGCGAACGTAACCGCGTATCTTTAGGCCTTAAACAATTAGGCGAAGATCCATGGTTAGCGATCATGAACCGTTACCCTAAAGGTTCTATCGTTAAAGCTCGTGTAACTAACTTAACTGACTACGGTTGCTTCGCTGAAATCGCTGAAGGCGTTGAAGGCTTAGTACACGTTTCAGAAATGGACCACACTAACAAAAACATCCACCCATCTAAAGTTGTTCAGATCGGTGACGAAGTTGACGTTATGGTTCTTGAAGTTGATGAAGAGCGTCGTCGTATTTCTCTTGGTATCAAACAAACTCGTGCTAACCCATGGGAAGAGTTTGCTAAAGAACACGACAAAGGTGAAAAAGTTTCAGGTACGATCAAGTCAATCACTGACTTCGGTATCTTCATCGGTTTACCAGGCGGTATCGATGGTCTAGTTCACTTGTCTGACATTTCTTGGAACGAACAAGGCGAAGAAGCTATCCGTCGTTACAAGAAAGGTGACACAGTTGAAGCGGTTATCCTTTCAGTAGACGCTGAAGGCAACCGTATCAGCCTTGGCATCAAACAAATGAACAGCGATCCGTTCAACGATTTCTTAGCTGCTAACGAACGCGGTGCGCTTGTTAAAGGTACTGTAACTGCAGTTGACGCTAAAGGCGCTACTGTTAAGTTAGCTGATGAAGTTGAAGCGACTCTTAAAGCATCTGAAATCAACCGCGACCGCGTTGAAGATGCAACTAAGTTCCTTGAAGTTGGTCAAGAAGTTGAAGCTAAAATCATCAACGTAGACCGCAAATCACGTTCTATCAACTTGTCTATCAAAGCGAAAGACGAAGCTGAAGAAAAAGAAGCAGTAGCTAACTTGAACAAGACAGCTACAGCATCTTCAGACAATGGTCCTAAGACTATTGGTGATTTGATCAAAGCTCAAATGAACCACTAAGTAAGTGTTTGAATTGTATTGTTAATGTAAATTAATTAATATTTTTTACACAATTACTGTAACGGTAGCGTAGTAAGTGATTATTACGCTACCGTTTTGTATTTAAACAGGTTATTATCGGGAAACTGATCCTAGGTAGCTTGATAATTAAAGAGGTCGCAGATGACTACTGAAGCACTTAATAAGTCTGACTTAATAGAGCGTATTTCTCTTAAAAACCCACACTTAGCTGAACCCTTAGTGGAAGAGGCCGTTAAGATAATGATCGATCAAATGATCGAAGCGTTATCTACAGACAACCGAATTGAAATCCGTGGTTTTGGTAGTTTTGCATTACATCACCGTGAACCACGTGTGGGTCGTAACCCAAAAACAGGTAAATCAGTTGAAGTTGCAGCAAAAGCTGTACCGCACTTTAAACCTGGTAAAGCTTTACGTGATGCGGTAAACGAATCTGCAAACTAATTCAAAACATTGTTAGGGGTGTTTATGCGTTACGTATTGGTCGTAATTTTACTGGTTCTATTTGGATACTCATTGGCTTTGGTTCTGCAAAACGGAACTGAACTTTCAGTCGATTTGTTATTTACACAAGTGCCTGCAATGCGTTTAGGGCTTTTATTGCTATTAACCTTGTCTTTAGGTTTGGTGTTAGGTCTTTTATTGGCAGTGCAAGTATTTCGAGTATTTCAAAATAACTGGGAAATTAAACGTCTACGTAAAGATATTGACCGCCTACGCAAAGAGCAAATTCAAACTGCTCAACTGGCTGCTGCTGAAGCGGCTGCACATACGCGTCATGAAAAGACAGTTTTAGATATTGATGCGAATGAGCGTCCTTCTAACCCGTTATAATTGGGTTTTAGAAGTAAATTAACTACTTTTATGACTAGATTTAAATTTTATATTTAACACTCCGGTGGATCATCGGGGTGTTTTTTTATGGGCTGAAAAAATAAAACGCTTATCTCAAATAAAATAATGAGATAGCTCAATTCAAATTAATCATTTCAAATAACATGAGTTTTATGACTTTCTGATCAAGTTGAATCCATCTATAATGCACTAATTTTGTCAAAATGAAGGGTAAGTCTCTTGAGTATCATCGTTGCACTAGATGCTAAAAGCCAATATGACGCACTTACAATTGCAGAGCAGTTAGATCCTGCATTATGTAGAGTTAAGGTTGGTAAAGAGTTATTTACCCATGAGGGTCCAAGTGTCGTTAAGGCATTGCATGATAAAGGTTTTGAAGTATTTTTAGATCTAAAATTCCACGATATTCCAAACACTACAGCGCAAGCAGTTTGTGCTGCTGCGGATATGGGTGTGTGGATGGTGAATGTTCATGCTTCAGGTGGTCGTAAAATGATGGAAACCTGTGTTGAGCGTTTAAAGACGGGTAACTATAACACTCAGCTGATTGCAGTAACGGTATTAACCTCGATGGGCCGTGAGGATTTAGCCGATATTGGACTGGATATTGAGCCATTTGAACAAGTTAAGCGTTTAGCAAAATTAACTAAAGAGAGTGGTTTGGATGGGGTGGTGTGTTCGGCACAAGAAGCAAAAATGCTGCGTGAAACTTTGGGTTCAGAGTTTGCTTTAGTGACACCGGGTATCCGTCCTGCGGGTTCTGCTGCTGATGATCAAAAACGAATTGTGACACCTAAACAAGCCATGCTCGATGGTTCTACACATTTGGTGATTGGTCGTCCGATTACCAAATCGGACAATATGCGTCAGACTTTAAAAGATATTTTAGCGACTTTGTAAGAATCCCACCCGACCTCCCTTTGAAAAAGGGAGGAGAAAGTCCCTCTTTTTTAAAGAGGGATTTAGGGAGATTAAAATCGTTAAAGCACCGCCAATATACTCACCAATATAGGTGCAAGTATAGAAAGGATAAAGCCGCTGACCATGGCATGTGGAATAAAATCATTGCCACAGGCTTGTTTGACCATAGGTAGGGTGACATCCATGGCTGTTGCACCCGCAGATGAAATTGCAGAGCGTGGGTAACGCCAGCCAATAATATACATAAACACAATCGCAAAAATTTCTCTGAATAAATCATTCATCAGCGCGATACTGCCGAGATGTGCATTTTTTAATTCTGTCACGACGATGCCTGTCATCGAATAGAAACCGTAGCCTTGTGACAGCATGATCAAATCTTTCAAACTGATTTGTGGCAATAGGTATGCAGCAGCAAAAGCGCCCAAAAGTGAACCGACGATACAACCGAGTGGAACAAGTAGAATTTTCCAATTTAACCAAGAGCGATCCAGTGGTGAGTAGGCGAGATCAAGCCCAATCAGAAACATGAAGACTAAAAGTAGATCCCAAGTACTCATATGTGGCTGAAGACTAAAATGTGCTGCCATTTCAGCAAAAGCATAACCTAAACCTAATGCAATAAAAGCATAGCTAATATTGATGAGTGAGCTTGTTACTAACTGCATGGACACTTTGCCATGACTGGGTTTATAGCCTAAAAGCTTAAATAAAATATAGCAGCAAATAAAAGCACCCATTGAGGTCAATAGTGCAATAAGTACTGATGAAGAGAGGATTTGCAGAGGTGCTGGAATAGTGTGTAATGTTTCAGAAAATTCGATCGCAATTGCAAATAACAAAATATAAGTAAAGTAAGGCAGGAGTTTAAAGGCGATTTTTTCAAGCCAAGTGGGTAGGCGACGTGCAAGAATAAAACCAAGCCCTAAACAGATCAAGAGCTGGAAAATCAGCCAGAAAGATTGCATACAAAAATAGGCAGATAATGAATACCTGCCTATTATGACCTGTTATTGCTTAAGCTGCATGACTAGATTTTGTTTTACTGAGGAGTCGAAAATCGGCTGGATTTATTTTTCGAGTAGCGAGCCAATATTTCCATGTATAAGTTGGCCACAGTGCAAAATTTTTACCGCCATTTTGCTGATACCAACTCACGCAGCCTGATTGCCATACCGTACCATCAAGCATGTCTTGTACATGCGTGTTAAATTGATCTTGCACCTGATCTTTGACAGCGATGGCTTGAACATTAGATTTTGAAACCAATTGCATCATTTGTAAGATGTAATCGACTTGTGCCTCAATCATAAATACCACTGAATTATGGGCAAGTACGGTATTGGGGCCTAATAATTGGAACAGATTTGGAAAGCCTTTGGTGCAAATGCCATAAAAGCTTTCTGCGCCAGTTTGCCAAACTTGTTTGAGTTCTTGAGCATTTTCACCAATACATTCAAATGATTTTAAATAAATTCTTGGATCGGTAATAAAGCCTGTGCCATAGATCAGACAATCGATTTCACGGGATTTTCCATCTTTGGTAATAATGGCATTTTCAGTGATTTCTTGTATTGCATCACTGACCAATTCCACATTCGGTCGATTAAACGTTGGAAAGTATTTATTAGAAATTAAAATGCGTTTACAGCCCATGATGTAGTTTGGGGTTAGTTTCTTGGCAAGTTCAGCATCTTTCACTTGATACTTAATATATAGTTCTGCCAGTTTTTGCGCATACTTCATGGTGGTTGGTTTAACAATTGGCACGACACGTGATTCGTTGGTCCAATACAGTCGAGCACGGTGAATTTTTCGAAACCAATCATTTTTTTTAAATAATGATTTTTCTAAACCATGATAACTACGTTCATCTCGTGGAATGACCCAAGCCGCTGTACGCTGAAAAACATAAAGTTGCTGTGTTTGAGGTGCAATTTCTGGAATGTATTGGATGGCACTGCCGCCTGTACCAATCGATGCGACTTTTTTGCCTGCTAATGGATATTGATGATCCCATTGAGAAGAATGGAACACTTTACCCTTAAATTTTTCAATGCCTGGAATATGTGGAATTTGTGGGACATGTAACGGGCCAGATGCAAAAATCACATATTGAGCGGTAATTTTAACGCCATCTTTGAGTTCTAAATGCCAGTCACAGGTTGATTCATTGTATTGGCTTGAAAGCACTTCACTGTTAAAGCGACAGAATTGTTTTAAATTATATTCACGGGTGACATGTTGGATATAGTCAAATATTTCCGGCGCTTCGGCGTAACGCTTTGACCAATCTGTTTTGGGTGCAAAAGAAAGTGAATACATATGTGATTGCACATCGCAGGCAGCGCCAGGGTAGCGGTTTTCACGCCAGGTTCCACCAAAATCATTGGCTTTTTCGAGGATCAGAAAATCTTGATTACCTTGTTGTAAAAGTCGTATCGCCATAGCAATACCACCAAAACCACCGCCGATGATGGCGATTTGCGTATGAATTTCCGAATTGGCGTTTGGGGTTTGCACTGTTTTTGTTTGCGCTTCCTGCATCATTTTTTTAATTCCAAGCGAGATTACAAACTAAGCATGCTTGAGTTCATGATCAGAACAATATGATTGAGATGACAGAAAAATTGATCGAAACGGCAATGTTCATAATTGCAAATTTGTAGTAAAAAAGAAGAAATTTAATGTCATTTTACGATTTATGAAACGATCCATTCTAAGCCTGATGTATCTTGTACAAGGAATGCGTAAAGCAGGCGTAGATGTCGATCAACGTTTGCAAACTATTGGGCTGCGTGTCGATGCACTCGATCCAACTTCAGTGATCCATCCAAGTTTGGAGTGGGATGTACTGAAAGTCATTGGTAAAGATGTAGAACCTGAGCAAGGTTTATTTATTGGTCAGCATTATACGTTGGCGGGTTATGGCCCGTTGCTGATGTTATTGGTCACCAGTGATACTTTACGCCAAGCTTTAAATCAGGGGATTCGCTTTCAACAGTTGACGCATCTAACTGGGCGTTTAAGTTTGCAAATCAGTCAGCATAAAGTGGCTTTATGCTATCAACCGCAAGATGTGTATGCGCCACTGGGTGCATTATTGGCACAGTCAGAGATTTCAGGAACGTATAAATTCATCCGTGATCTGTACAAAATGATGGGGCTATCTACACCGCAAGTTCAAATTGATTTGCCGTTTGCTGAACCCAAAGATCCTGAAAAATTAAAAATGTTCACCGATTATTATGGCTCTCAAGTTCGTTTTGGCGCGCCATTTGCGGCATTTTGGTTTGATGAGGATGTTCTAGATATTCGTATTCCATCCGCTGATATTATTACGTTTCGATTGTATGAGTCGAAGTGTATTGCGGAGTTAGAACGTTTAAGCGCCGATGAAGATACGCCATCATTGGTTCAACGGGTACAAGATTATTTGGAATTACAAAGTGGTGCAATGCCAAGTATGGCAGCAACTGCTCAAGCATTGAACTTGCCGGAAAGAACTTTACGTCATCAATTGCAACAGTTAAATACCAGTTATAAGCAAATTCGTGAAGATATTATTAAAGATAAAGCACTCCGTATGATTGAATATAATGAATATTCAATTGAAATGATTGCAGAATTGCTGGGTTATTCAGAACCTGCGGCGTTTAATCATGCGTTTAAACGTTGGTTTGGGCATAGTCCGAGACAATATAATAAATAGCCAATGCGCTTTACTGCCAAAGTGTTATATCTTCGAGTTTATTCTTCGTTATAATTCATTTAGCCCCAAAAAGTATTTAATGATATGTCAGATTTTCAGTCAACACACAACACCGCATTTACTCCGATTTCACCGGCTGAGCGTTATGCTCAAGCCTTAGCATCTGGTCAGTTTTTACCAGATCAGGAACAGGCGCAAGCAGTGCATGAGTTGGATCGAGTTTGGCAAGAATTAATCCAACGTTTTAAGGCTTCTAAAAAAGCATTTCGTCGTTTCCGTCGTCAAACAGCACCGAAAGGGGTGTATATGTGGGGCGGTGTAGGGCGTGGTAAAACTTGGCTGATGGATCAGTTTTATGATTCTGTGCCATTTCGACGTAAAACACGTATGCATTTCCATCACTTTATGCAGTACGTACACCGTGAATTAAATAAGCTTTCAGGTCAGCGTAATCCACTCGACCTTGTGGCCGACCAAATTTATAAAGAAGCAGTCGTGATCTGCTTTGATGAATTCTTTGTATCCAATGTCACGGATGCAATGATTTTGAGTGATCTATTCCAAAAATTATTTACGCGTGGGATCACCCTTGTTGCAACATCTAACATCGCACCAGATGGTTTATATAAAAACGGGATCCACCGTGACCGTTTTATCCCAACCATCGAAATGGTAAAAAAGAACTGTGTGATTTTAAATGTAGACTCAGGCGTAGACTATCGTTTACGTGTATTGAAACAAGCGCAGTTGTTTAAGTCGCCTTTAACACATGAACATAAGTTGTGGATGGCACAGCGTTTTACAGCATTAACGCAAACCCAAACGGTTTCACAAGAGCCAATTATTATTAATCAGCGTATTGTAGAAACCATTGGTCATACGGAAGATGTGCTGTGGTGTGAATATTCTGAGCTTTGCCTAAAACCACGTAGTCCAGCGGACTTTATTGAAATTGCCAATATTTATAATACGGTCTTAGTGAGTAATGTGCCGCACATGACGGATTATTTGTCTGAAGGGACTCGTCGTTTTATCTATCTAGTTGATGAGTTTTATGACCGTGGTGTGAAGTTGTTGCTTACTTCAGAAGATACGATTATTGAATTATATCAAGGTGAAAAATTGGCATTTGAAATTGAGCGTACACGTTCGCGCTTATTGGAAATGCAATCTGATGATTATCTACATACCTCTCACCGTCAAATCAATGCACCAGAATCTACGGCAGAAAATTAAGCGTTTCTGTTGGAATGAAAAAAGAACGTCTTGATGGCGTTCTTTTTTTTTGATTTTTAGTTTTAGAAAACATGTATAAATTAAGAAAAGCTGTGGAACGAACAATAGAAGTTAAAGCAAAGTCTCATGATAAAAGCATCATTAAATAAGAAGTATGGCTGTTTAATAATTCATCGATAAAAGCGTTAAATTTAAACTGATTGGTTGAAGTTGTAGCATCGACATTGGCAGCATTTCATGGCTTAATCGAGTGAGTTTGTTTGACGCTTGGGTCTATTTGTTCAGTTTTAGAACAAAATTCTGCACTTAAGTCTAATTTCGACATTTCAAAAACTTTATACACTGTAAAAAGGTATTCAGGCTGATGATGACGTCGTATTTCTGATCTTTATTATGTTGAATGATGAGGGTATTTCATTACATAGA
Organism: Acinetobacter sp. YH16042; assembly: GCF_013417245.1. Lineage (NCBI taxonomy): Bacteria > Pseudomonadati > Pseudomonadota > Gammaproteobacteria > Moraxellales > Moraxellaceae > Acinetobacter > Acinetobacter sp. YH16042. The sequence continues at coordinate 111,088 of NZ_VPEJ01000004.1, read as the reverse complement.
AAATGATCATTATTTAGGAATGTGATAGTACTATTCAGCAAAGTATAAATGGGTATACTAGAATCTCTTGTTATAAAAAATAGCAATATCAGGAAAGACAATGACTGCACGTATTCAAAAAGGCAAGTTAGCGATTGCTAAAGAACTTTACGATTTCATCGAAAATGAAGCACTACCGGGTTCAGGTTTAGACAGTGAAACTTACTGGAAAAACTTTGAACAAGTCGTTGTCGATCTTAGCCCAAAGAACAAAGCACTATTGGCTAAGCGTGACGACATTCAAGCTAAAATTGATGAATGGCACCGCAACAACAAATTTGAACTCGAAGCTTACAAAGCTTTCCTTACTGAAATTGGCTACTTATTACCAGAAGTAGAAGATTTCCAAATCAGCACAGAAAATGTAGACGAAGAAATCGCATTATTGGCTGGTGCGCAATTGGTAGTACCTGTGCGTAATGCACGTTACTGCTTAAACGCTGCGAACGCACGTTGGGGTTCACTCTACGATGCTCTTTACGGTTTTGACGTGATCTCTGAAGAAGGCGGCGCGGAAAAAGGTAAGGGTTATAACCCAGCTCGTGGCGCAAAAGTTATCGAATTTGCTAAAAACTTCTTAAATGAAACTTTCCCGCTAGCTAATGGTTCGCATGCAGATGCAACTAAATATGCAGTAGAAGGCAAAAAGTTAGTTGTAAGCCTAAAAGATGGCTCAACTGCAACTTTAGCGAAAGAAGCTCAGTTTGTTGGTTTTAATGGTGACGAAGCTGCGCCAACTGAAATCGTACTTTTAAACAATGGTTTGCATGTAATCATTGAAATTGATGCGACGAGCCCAATTGGTTCAACTGATGCTGCGGGCGTTAAAGACTTAGTTCTTGAAGCTGCAGTAACCACAATTCAAGACTTAGAAGACTCAATTGCAGCAGTTGATGCTGAAGAGAAAGTTGAAGGCTACCGTAACTGGTTAGGCTTAATGAAAGGTACACTTTCTGAGTCAATCGAGAAAAATGGTAAGATCATCACGCGTACATTAAATAAAGATCGTACGCACAAAAACTTAATCGGTGGTGAAACTACGCTTCACGGTCGTTCATTGATGTTGCTTCGTAACGTGGGTCATTTGATGACAAACCCTGCGATCCTTGTAGATGGTGCTGAAATCTACGAAGGCATCATGGATGCATTGATCACACCGTTATTGACGTTTGCAGATATTAAAGGCGAAAACGAAAACAAGAACTCTCGTAAAGGTTCTATGTATATCGTTAAGCCAAAAATGCACGGTCCAGAAGAAGTTGCATTTGCAGTTGAATTATTTGAGCGTGCTGAACAAGCGCTTGGTCTACCTGCGAAGACTTTGAAAATCGGTATCATGGACGAAGAACGTCGTACTTCTGTGAACTTGAAAAACTGTATCGCGCAAGCGAAAGATCGTACGATCTTTATTAATACAGGTTTCATGGACCGTACGGGTGATGAAATCCATACTTTCATGGAAGCAGGTCCATTCGTTCGTAAAGGCGAAGTGAAGTCTCAAATCTGGTTCCCTGCATATGAAAACCGTAACGTGATGATCGGTCTTCAAGCAGGTTTACGTGGTAAAGCGCAAATCGGTAAAGGCATGTGGCCAAAACCAGATATGTTGCTTGATATGTATAAAACTAAGATTGAGCATCCAGAAGCTGGCGCAAGCTGTGCATGGGTTCCGTCTCCATCTGGTGCTGTTATTCACGCGATCCATTACCATCAGTGCAATGTTTCTGAGCGTCAAAAAGAGTTGTTGAATACTCAACCGCTATCTTTAGATGACTTGTTAACACCGCCTTTAGCGACAGATACAAACTGGTCTGAAGAAGAGAAAACCAAAGAACTCGAAAATAACCTTCAAGGTATCTTGGGTTATGTGGTTCGTTGGGTTGATTTGGGTGTAGGTTGTTCAAAAGTTCTAGACATCAACAACGTTGGTTTGATGGAAGACCGTGCAACTTTACGTATTTCTTCTCAACACGTTGCGAACTGGTTACGTCACGGTATCGTAACTGCTGAGCAGGTTGAAGAAGTATTTAAGCGCATGGCGAAAGTTGTGGATGAGCAAAATGCCAACGATCCACTTTACACGCCAATGGCACCAAGCTTTGATGGTTATGCATACAAAGCTGCTTATGACTTAGTATTCAAAGGTGGCGAGCAGCCTTCTGGTTATACAGAGCCGCTTCTTCATGCTTACCGTTTAAAATTAAAAGGTTATACAGGTGACTAATCTGTAAATCAAAAAAAGCCTCTTCGGAGGCTTTTTTTATTGCTTGAGAAAGTTAGAATGTCGACATAAAAAATGAAAAGGAAACTCCATGTATTTATGGAATGTAAATCGGTTGGTGGATGATATAAGACTGAATAAAGTCTCTGAAACTCATTATAAAAACTACTATATTGCCAGCTCAATATTGATTTTCTTTAGCTACTTAGCACTGACCTTAACCCCAGAATCCAAACCTACAGAAGCTTGGGCTTCGTTTGTTTTACAAGTTGGTCTACTGATTAGCAGGGTGAATGCCATATTTAAAGCCAATGGCGGCGAGCAAGGCCGAGATTTTTTAAAGCGCTTTATTGCATTGTATTTGCCCGTAACGATTCAGAGTTTAGTCCTCTTTATCTTGATCGCTGTGGTTGTCGAAGGGCTGTTACCTATGTTGACCCTAAACATGGAGGAGGCTGCACTTGAGCAACTCACCACAGTTAAAGACCTGAGTTTTGAAGTTTTGGTTAGCTGTTATATTTATTGGCGAATCTATAAAGCGATGCAGCAGATTAATCATCCTATTTAAGTTGTAGCGTTGTACAATAAATTATGGATAAAGTTTCTTCCTGTTTTTCTCATAGCTTTTCGATGCTGAAGCCTTTACATTGGAATGAATGATAAAAATGGGATGGAAACGATGTCAGCATATACCGCATTAGATTTGCAATATATTGGTGGACAGTGGCGAGCAGGGACTTCAACGCGTCACATCAAGAATATCAATCCCTTTAGCCAAGCAGAGATTTTTGAATTGCAGGCAGCCAGCAGTGTCGATGTAGACAGTGCTTATAGTGCGGCAGAAGCTGCCTTTAAATCAGAAGTGACCAAGCCCATTGAAGTACGTCAGCAAGTCATCACTAAATTAACTCAAACCATTCAGCAGCGCAGAGAAGAAATTATTCAATGGCTGATAGATGAATCTGGAAGTACACGTTTAAAAGCCAATATTGAAGTTGATGCAGCGCTCGGCATTATCCAAGAATCGTTGCGTTTTCCTGATAAAATGCAAACTATGCAGCTAGAGAGTAAAGACCCGAGTCGAAAGAGTTTTGTATTGCGCAAACCCTTGGGTGTCATTGCGGTGATTAGCCCGTGGAATTTTCCATTTCATTTATCGATGCGTTCTGTGGTGACTGCGATTGCCTGCGGTAATAGTGTGGTGTTGAAGCCTGCAAGTGACACGCCAGTGACAGGTGGAACGTTGCTCGGAAAATTATTTGAAGAAGCGGGCTTGCCGCATGGCGTGTTAAATGTCGTTGCAGGCAGTGGCAGTGAAATTGGCGACTATTTTGTAGAGCATCCTGTGCCTAAAATGATTTCATTTACAGGTTCAACTGAAGTGGGTCAGCAGGTCGGGGTGAAAGCACTAGGAAGTTCACGGATTAAACGTTTAGCGCTAGAACTTGGCGGTAATGCGCCTTTAGTGATTTTAGATGATGCCGATTTAGATTTAGCCGTTGAACTGACCGTGATGGGGCGTTTTTTGCATCAAGGACAAATCTGCATGAGTATCAATCGAGTGATTGTGGATGAATCCTTGCACGATGCTTATGTTGAAAAATTGATTGAACGAGTGAAAAGCATTGTAGTTGGTGATCCCAACGATGCTGAAACTTTAATTGGTCCCATTATTAACCAGTCTCAGGTCGATAAATTAAAAATCATTATTCAAAATGCTATTCAGCAAGATGCTATTTTAGCCTATGCAGGTGGTATTGAAGGTCAATTGGTTGCACCGCATATTTTCACCCACGTGGAAGCGCACGCTGATATTGCATTAGAAGAAAGCTTTGGGCCAATCTTGCCAATATTAAAAGCGCGAGATGAAGCGCATGCACTTGAATTGGCGAATTCAACCCGATTTGGTTTATCGAGTGCGGTATGTACGTCAAACTTAGCGCGCGGCGGAGAGTTTGCTGCCAAACTCGATATAGGCATGACGCATATCAATGGCATCAGTGTGGCGGATCATTCTAATGCACCCTTTGGCGGTGAACGGAATTCAGGCCTTGGTCGCTTTAATGGTGAGTGGATATTTGAGGAATTTACCCGCACCCATTGGCAAACGTTCCCTGCTTAAAATACACAAATTGAAGTCTATTTTATCTTGTGCAATAGACTTCACTGCAGGTTCTGTTATGCAGGACATTTCTAGTTTATTTCCATGAAATATCAGGAAGTATATAGTCCCAAAAACGACTCCAACGTGTTTTGTAATACAGAAAAGAGCCAATATCTTGGCTTGAACAATTATCCTGATAGTGCATTTGCTGATTCATCAACAGCATGGGCTTACGCTGCAAGGCCGTCATATACAGCTTGACCTGCACTTTATAATTGTAGATTGAATAATTAGAAGAAATACTCTCGGTTTTCATTTTTTGGATATTGTGAATATACACATCAAACTTCAAGCCATTTTTGTAATCTGTTGCCTCATGAATTGTTCGATCTGCAATTGAAATAAGCGGATTGTTATCACTAAACGCTAAGTATGCGTTATGTTTTTGGTTCCCTTGTTGATAATTAAACTGAAGAGCGGAATTTGCAGTGGTGAAATAGGGGAGCGTATCTTGAGGATTGATTTTAAACGTGCCAGTACAAGAAGTCCTGACACGGCCTTCATCTGAGTTCACCGTAAACCAGCCAAATTGATCTTCTAATTCTGTCGTATGGGCTTCATCTGCGTCAGGAAGAATCACGCCAAACTGATCTCTTTGTCTTTGCTGATTTTGCATCAAGCGATAACTATTTTGAGCACGTTTTGCAAAACGGATTTCAGGAAACATTTCTGGAGATGTAATTTTAAAGTCAGAGACATTGATTACTTCACCATCAGGCAAGATGACCAATGAAAATTGTTGTTCTTGGGTGTGGGGAAGATTTTTGACCGTAACCCAGTGATTCGAACTGATCATTTGCTGATTGCGAAAATGCTTATATTGAATGCGGTACTTGCCTGCCGGAATCTCAGTCTCATTGATTAGGTCTTGTTTAAATGGATATTCGTTGAGATAGAGCGCGTCGAGACTAAAAGGTAGAAATGAAACGGTATGTACAGAGACTTTTGCGGTATGTGCGGTTGGGATACAGGCACATACTTAGAATTAAGACGATAAAGCGACTTCGGTCTAGATTTTTCATTTATTATAAAGATTGAATTTTTGCGGATTATGGCAAATATGTGTGCTAATTTCAAACCGATTACCTTATCGCAATTAAAGTCTCAAAACTTGCCTGAAATCAGCTTTGAATATCCTGAGGAAGTCTATCCAAATTATGATTTGCCGCTACTCTTTAAGTCTGAACAAGGGCTAGAGTGGCGAAAAGTGAATTTTGGTATGGTGCCTAAATGGGCCGCAGACAAATCAATCGCACTTAAAACCTATAATGCCCGAAATGAAACTTTGTATCAAAAGCCTACGTTTATTAATGCGATTTCAAAATGTAAGTTTGGCGTGATACCCGTGTCTGAATTTTATGAGTCAATGTATATTGATAATAAGCCGCAGCGTTGGAGTGTTAAGCGCAAAGATGGAGAAGCGTTTTATATTGCTGCCTTATATGACATTTGTAGACAAGGTGATGAGATTGTACGTTCAAGTACCATGATTACGATGGATGCTATTCAGCATGAGATGATGAAGCATTTTCATGAGCCGGGCAATGTAAAACGTTCGGTGATTGTAATTCCGCATGCGAGGTTAGAAGAGTGGCTGAGTTGGAAATCACCCAACATCCAAAGTTTTGTACAAGGTTTTCCTGTTGATGAGTTTGAATGTGCACACGCACCCAAAATAAAAATCGAAAAAATCAGTCCCCAACTGAATATTTTCGATTGATATTTCGGTGATGCAAATGCTTAGCGCGCTAAGTTTTTAAAGATATGCTTTAAGCTTTCCATGGTTTTTTCAATTTGTAGCGGTGTTAAGCCTTCAAAAGATTGCTCTAGAACGACATTCGTTAGATCGTTAATCTTCTGCGTCATTGCAGTGCCTTTATCAGTTAATACAACCCGGGTAATACGTGCATCATCTTCACAAGAATAAGTATCTACCAAGCCTTCATCTTTTAAGCGATAAACGATCTTGGTTGTGGTCGACATTTTAGATACGACCATTTCAGATAAATCTGAAACGCTCGCATGTGGTTTAGACTTGAGTGCGAGCAGGATACGACGACGTGAATTATCAACGCCATACTTTTTCAATGCATGGTCGACGTTTAAAACATATTGTGAATGCACCTGAGTAACCCAGTAGAAAGGAAAATTTTCTAAACTAAAGTCATCGGTGGATGGTAAAAATTTTGAATACTTTTTTGTCATGAAGAAGTCCCCTGAATATTTGTTTTAATTTTATTTAATGTTTTAACATTCTATTGAAAAATAGAGGGTAATAGCAAGAGTTCACAATAAAAAAATAGAAAGTAGAAGATATCTCATTTTTAGATTATCTTAATAGATTATATTGATATTCTGTCTAAATGCTTAACAGAAATTAAAAATAAGGTTAAGTATAGAGATAGTGTAGTGAAAATAAATAAGTTTTTAATTTGAATTGAATATTAATATTTTTTACCAAAAGGTAGAAATAAATAATTCATTAGATTTGTCATACAATCTCGTACAACGTATTTAATTACATTTAATTAAAAGTCAGGTGAATTCATACTTTTTTTAAAGTGGAAGAGGAGATCTCAAAAAGTAGGTTTTAACATCTAGATGTGTATTTTATATCGCCCATTCGATTTGTAATACATTCAGCGTTTTTAACATTTTGTCATATTGTTGCTGCGAAAAAATATGCTTGAATACATTACAAATGCGCAAGATTGTGCATAATGGAATGGTCTATAGTTACACAGGTTAAATTTATGGATCCGTCGCCGTGCGTTGGTCTGATTGAAGATATTCTTACAATCCAGAATGAGGAAGAGAGCTAATGGAATTTTTGTTAGATCCCGGAATCTGGGTTGGTTTACTTACATTAATTATTTTAGAAATTGTACTAGGGATTGATAACCTAGTCTTCATTGCCATTTTGGCAGAAAAACTCCCTCCAGAACAACGTGATAAAGCCCGCGTACTTGGTCTTTCACTCGCATTATTTATGAGATTAGGATTGTTATTTGCAATCTCTTGGTTGGTCACATTAACAAAGCCCCTGATTACCGTTTTTGATTGGACATTCTCTGGTCGAGATCTCATATTATTGTTCGGTGGATTGTTCTTAGTCTATAAGGCGGTCACAGAGTTGCATGAGAAATTAGAAGGTAAGCCGGAAGTTCAAGTGACAACAAAGGTGGCTTATGCAAGCTTTACCGCAGTCGTGGCGCAAATTGTTGTCTTAGATGCGGTTTTCTCTTTAGACTCTGTCATTACAGCGATCGGTATGGTCGACAACATTTATGTCATGATGGCTGCAATGATTGTGGCAATGGCAGTGATGTTACTTGCATCTAAACCGTTAACGGCCTTTGTGAACCGACATCCGACCGTCGTGATCCTATGCTTAAGCTTCTTATTGCTGATCGGTATTAGCTTGATTGCAGAAGGTTTTGGTTTCCATATTCCGAAAGGCTATATCTACTCAGGTATTGGTGTTGCGATTATCATCGAAGCCTTTAACCAGTTTAGTCAGCGTAATGCTCAAAAACACGAAGCAAAAATTCCATTACGCCACCGTACTGCGGACAGCATTTTAAAGCTGATGGGTGGACGCTTAGAAGCCGATCAAGTTGGTAATCAAGCACAAGAAACCTTTGCAGACGAAGAACGTTACATGATTGGAGGTGTATTGACGCTTGCAGAGCGTTCAGTGGCGTCGATCATGACTCCCCGTAATCAAATTTCTTGGGTGGATTTAAATGACACACCTGAGCAAATTCGTGAGCAAGTCCTTTCAGTGCCGCACAGTTTATTCCCTGTGTGTCGTGGTAGCTTGGATAAAGTGATTAGTATTGTCCGCGCGAAAGAACTAATTGATGTTTTAGATAGTGAAGATGATCTAAAAGCATTGATTAAACGTCATCGTCCGATCTTTATTTTCCAAAAAATGAAGGTGATTGATGCGATTAATACCTTGCGGACTTCTAAAGGCTCTTTGGTACTGGTTACGGATGAATTTGGTGCGGTACAAGGTCTGATTTCACCACTCGATGTGTTTGAAGCGATTGCTGGTGAATTCCCAGATGCGGATGAACAACTTGATTTGATTAAAATCGATGATGAACATTGGAAAGCTTCAGGCATGCTCGATCTGTATCAGTTAGAACTTGAATTGGAAATGCTGGATTTGATCGAAGAAGATGATGGTTATATCAGTGTTTCAGGCCTTATTTTAGATCAGACTCACGGCAATGTTGAAGTCGGAACTGTGGTTGAATTTAAAGGCATCCAATTTAAAGTCACGGCAATGGATGAAAACCGCATTAAAACGGTTGATATTTATTACCAAGCTTAATGCTTAAATTTTAAAATAACTCAAAGACAGCTTTTCGAAGCTGTCTTTTTTGTATGACTAGAAAGTATAAGAAATCCTATCCAAGGGGGCTGTAATTCACGATGTTAAAACGTATTATATTTACATGATGTAACAGTCAAAAAACGCTGCATCTTTTGAGCTTGTTAGAGGGCTAAAACGGTTCAAAAGTAAAAAATTTTGATATGGTTGGTTTTAAAGAGCATAAGTTAAATAGCGATTTATTTTAGCTCGGGGTTTTAATCATCATAGATGATCTATTAATAATTTTTATTTCGTTTTATATATCGGTTTTGAAAAATTTATAACTAGGTACTTTGAAGAAATTCAAAGTTAATCCATTAAAAAATGGGTGTTGGTATGGCGATTACTGAAAATATCATTGATTTTAGTAAGCTCAAGACTGAAGAAAAACATGAGTTGTTTCAACGGCTCTGGGAGTTTGATCAATGTATTTTTCCGACTTCGAAAATTGAGCAACTCTATCAATACATGCATGACCCCGATATTGTTGCATTACCAATTATTCAGTATTTTGAACAAGATAAACTGATCGGGCAAAACATTGTGCGTATATTAAAAATTATGCATAACAATCGGCCGATTTTTATTTTTAATTCACGCGCTGGGGTATTGGTTGATTATCGTCGGAAAAACCTGACCTTAAACTCGGCGATTAAAGTGGCAATGCAGTATCAGATTCGATTTCCAGCGATTCCGATGTGGTTTGTGGCTACATTGGCACAACCAAAGGTATATACATTATTTGCCTCGCGCTCTGTTAAGTTTTATCCAAGGCACGGTGTCCCGATGCCCACTGAGTATGTGGATGTTTTAAATAGTTATAAAATCCGTCAGCATGATGTACAGCATCGGGCTGAGGATATTTTTGTTCATCGTTGTGATTTACCGAAGGTGACGCCTGAGCAGTTGGTGCGGCTACGGAAAAAATCTGATGAACATGTTCAATTTTTTATGCAGCACGTGCCAGATTATTTTGATGGCATGGGTTTAATGTGTATTTGTAAATTAAATGTTTCAACCATCTTTGAAGCAAGTATGAATCTGGCAGTTGGGCGGGCAGTTTAATGATGGACATGGATGTGTTATGCGACAAATGACGATATATCGATTATTAGGTTTCGGTGCGGCAATCTTTTTAACGGCTTGTCAGCCTGCAGAGCAAAAAGTACAGGAGCAATCGCAGAAATGTGTTGCCCCCGAAAAACTGGTCAAACAAATTTATGATCAAGAGTTGAAATTGCATGCTTTGAGTAAAGATCAACTTTCTGCCTATTTTGAGCCATCGTTAGCGGAACGTATGCAAGCAGAAATTAACTGTAAGCAGTCGCAACAAGCGTGTAATGTGGATTTTGATATTTTCACGGATAGCCAAGATCCGCAGCAAGATTCGAAAAAAGGTGTTCAGCCTAAACTGAGTTTTGATGAAAATAAAAACGTCGTTCGTGCTGAGTTTAAAATTGGTGATGAAGCCAAAGTCTTAAATTATGAAATGAGTGATGGCGACTGTTCAAAAATCAAAAATATTGTTTATGCGGGGGACTATGACCTCGACATGATTTTGAGTAATCCAACAGAAACGATCGAAGATTCAGAAATGTTTGATGCCAATGCTGCAAGTGACAGTACGGCACATTAAACTTTTTGACGCGTTCTAATTATTCAAAAACAGCATGAAACCCTGAACAGCTTGAGTGTTTTACTCAAGCTGTTTTGTTTTCCTCAAGTTATCATAGCTTTATAGTGAATAAATTTGCATGTTGGCAAGTTGATTGAAATCATCTTCATTGAGATTATAAATTTCATCTAAAAAAGCAACATTAAAACTGCCGACACTTGAGCTAATTTCATAGGCTTTTTGACCCGCAATCGCAAAGTGCAAATGTGCTGCGATCGTGCCAGCAGTTAGTGTTTCACTTACGGCGCAATACGCCGCTGTTAACGCACCTAAAGCGCAGCCTGAAGCCGTTACTTTGGGTTGTAAGTAAGACCCACCATTAATCTGTATCACTGCATTCATTTCTTTCGATAAGATGAAATCTGATTCGCCTGAAATTGCCACACATTCACAGTGTTCTAACAAGGGCACAGCATTTAAATAAATCTCGGCACTATTGAGCGTGCTATCGACACCGCGTGACTCACCTTGATTACCTGCAAGACCACTGATTTCTGATGCATTGCCACGAATAATACTTGGCTTGTACTGGAGTAATTGGTCAACCATTTCAGATCGCCACGGCAAAACGGGGCCATAACCGACAGGGTCAAGCACCCAAGGTTTATTTAAATTTTGTGCTGTTTGTGCAGCAATTTGCATGGCCTGCATTTGTTCAGACGTTGGCGTGCCTAAATTGATATTCAATGCACTGGCAATCGAGGCAAAGCTTTCAGCTTCAAAGGGATTGTCAATCATTGCAGGAGAAGCACCCGCAGCTAAAAGGACATTGGCCACATAATTACTCGCGACTGCATTGGTGATGATATGTACCAAAGGTTGTTTGGATTGAAGTTCAATCCACGCATTAATAACGCTTTGCAAAAGCGGGCTATTTAAGTCAGTCAATTCACTGTTCATGGTCGTTTCAAAATTTTCAGATTGATTCATCGTTTTCTCCCTTAGCGGGTGAAGTAATGGTCTTGATGTTTACAATTACGGCAGAACAGGGTCACATAATCTGCGGCATCATAATCGACAGAGAGTTCTTGTGAACCACAGTACATGCAACGCTTTGTGGAATAAAAATTTAAGCGAGGTTCGATTTTTTTCCAAGCATGGCGTATTGGTTGCACAAAGATACTTTCATCGAGTCCTAAAAAGTGAAAGAGCAAAATTTCACTCATTTTACTAAAGGGGAGTTGTGGCGGACGAGGTAGAGTAAAGGTTTCCCATTTTTCCTGTAAGCCACGTTCACGATATTGCTGTAAGGTCTTTTTTAACAGATTTGTATTAATGAAATTTTCATTACGCACTTGCAGAGCTTTTTGTTTATGTAGGTATTCGAGTGCTGACTGAATCATATAGTAAATCTGCCCAACCGCAAGATGGTCGAGTAGGCGATAACAGAACACTTGAAAGCTTTTATTCCCTGCAATTTGAATGCCCCATGTCTTACAGTAAAACTGCATAAATTGCACAATTTCTTGAAACAGTAGGAGATACAAACATTCTTTCACTTCGTCAGCGCTTTTAAACGGGACACCCAAGGCTAAATTTTCATAAAACCAATGGCGGAGTTGCTGCGCTACGCTAAAAAGACTGGGCTCCGAATAGCCATCCAGACGGACATTGATATAAAACTGTTCAGCTTGTAGCGCATCATCTTTCACAATCAAAATTTGCTCATGCACGAGATGCTTTTTGAGTGATTGTTGGAAGAAATAATTCGGGCTGATGTTATGATACTTAATAGCGTCCCAGTCGATAAATTCTTGATGCGCCGTATGTTCTTGGACGTGATTATCCAATAAAGCCAGCAAAAAGAGTTTCTGTAAAAAACTCAGTTCACTTAATTCACGTTCAACGATATCTTTATTTTTGAGTTTACGCTGTTCTTGTAAACGGGTTTCTTTCAGTAGTTTTTTTCGCGCAGCCTGACAGTTTTCACAATGACAGTTGTATTGCTGTTCTGGAAATATTTGATGATGACAGTGGCTACACTGATAAAAATTAAATTCTTGCTCATCTAATTTTTCAGCATCTACCCAATACATTGATGCACGACACAACGGGCATTGTGTACTTTCATCCATTTGTTTGCGTAGAATATTGAACATGTTGCCAGCGTTTCTTGAAAGGTTAAATTGATTATACACATCTCTGTTTAAAGACGGGTTTGCAATTTCAGTTGCGGCAGCTCAGGCGATATGTCGACAATTAAAAAAGCTGCATCGTGATGATGCAGCTCTTAGTCAGAATGGATTATTAATAAGCGGCTGGGCATGGGATCGATTCGTCCTCCTCTCCAAGTTGTTTGGCTTGTATTAAAGCTTGCACTTTTTTAGACGTAACTTTCTTAGTGCCTAATGCACTATATGAGTTAAGTAATGAACTGACCTCAAAGGCTTTGAGTGGAATCCCTTCGCAGGTCATAAACATTGCAATCACCTGATGGTCGATATTTGCAGCATCAAGCGCTTGCAGTGTCTTCATATTTTCAATACGGATGATGTGTTCTTTAATAAACATAATGCACCTCTTTTTGTTTTATTCTGAATATTTTGCTTTTGGCAATTAAGTAGATGCAAAACGCATGCTCAACTGTTTTGAGTAGAGATTTTAAAGCAGATAAACTGTATATTTACTTACTAAGGTATTGAAAATAAATTATTAATTTAAAAGTAACAAAATAATATTGATGAGTGTTTCTATCCCAGATGCATTCTCAAAATGCTTAAACTGTTGAAAAAGAAACATCTTGGTGCATGGTTTAAACAGAAGTATGCAATCAAATCCAAATGAGAAGACTGAGATTATTTGAGAGCTTAGGTGCTTTTTGGAAGGAATCACCTAAGCGATTGGATTTTAAAAGTATATTTGTATATATTGAGCTTATAATTCTAATGATCTTAACTTGCAGGACTGAAACAAAGCGGAATCTACTGAACTTGATACACAATATGATTCAGCTTGATTTCTAAAGGTTTTGATCTTTTTTATCCTTTCTTTGTATGGAATACACATGTCAGACGCACTTAAAAACAGCAATATCACTCGCATGCAATTATATAAGCAGCCACAGGGTACGGTTGGTGCGCTGATTATTGGGCATGATCAAACACTGGAAAAGACGATCGAGTTATTGGGCCTGGCGCAGCAACATCAAGTATCAAAAATTTATGTGGCGGGTGCGACGGCAGAAATTCAGCAATTCCTCAGCTCAAAAGTCACGGCATTTCAATTTTACTTTGCTGCAGACTATGACCGCGCACTCGATTTAATTTTCGAAAATCAATAATCCTCTAAGTCTTAAGCAGCAAAGTTTGAGCACAATAATTTGAAAGTACAGATGGATAAAGAACCTGTACTTTCTCTTTCTAGTATATAGGTGCTTTATTTATTTTAGGTAAGTAGAAAGTTTGCACTTTGCAGTAGCTGTACTCAACTCGGGCATTTATTTTGCTTAAACATGGCGAAAATATGTGCCAGCCTTTAAATTATTCAATAAAGATGATTGAAAACAACATGCGCTGAGCCCATATATAAATCATTGTAAATGCGAAGACAGCTTATGCATCTTGTCGTATGATCAAGTCATTCACAATGTGTTCAAAAAGCTGATAAAGCAATAACTAAGGAATAGGACGAGATATGAACATTGCGGCAAATCCAGTGGTCGAAGCAGACCAAACTGTTTATTTAAAAGATTATCAAAAACCATCATTTGTCGTAGATAGTATCGATCTAGATATTCAAGTCTTTGATGTGCATACCAATGTAAATGCAAAATTGGTGATGCAGCGTCAAACGGCTGGAGATTTGGTGTTATTGGGTCGTGATTTGGAACTCAAATCAATTCGCTTAAATGGTCAAGTCTTGCCGGCAGATGCCTATGTTGTAGATGCAGAACAACTGGTGATTTCAAATGCACCTGACCAAGCTGTCATTGAAACCGAAGTCGTGATTCATCCTGAAAGCAATACTCAACTCGAAGGTTTATACCAAGCGGCAGGCGATTTATTCGTTACTCAAAACGAGCCTGAAGGCTTCCGTAAAATTACCTATTATCCTGACCGTCCTGATGTGCTATCGGTATTTACCACACGTGTCGAAGCGGATAAAAAATTCCCTGTATTACTTGCCAATGGTAATTTGATTGAAGCGGGTGAAACCGGTGAAGGTCGTCATTATACCGTTTGGCAAGATCCAACCAAAAAACCATCGTATCTATTTGCTTGTGTGATTGGTGATTTGGCAGTACTTAAAGACACTTATGTGACGTCTGAAGGTCGTAATGTTGCTTTAGAAATCTATGCAGAAGAAAAAGACATTCCAAAATGTCATATTGCCATGGAAGCTTTAAAACATTCGATGCGTTGGGACGAAGAACATTATGGTCGTCCTTATGATTTAGACAATTATATGATCGTGGCAACCAGTGCATTTAACATGGGTGCAATGGAAAACAAAGGTTTGAATATTTTCAACACCTCTTGTGTGCTTGCTGATGAAGAATACACCACAGATGCAGCGATCATGCGTGTTCAGTCTGTGATTGCACATGAATACTTCCATAACTGGACAGGTAACCGTATTACATGTCGTGATTGGTTCCAACTTTGTTTAAAAGAAGGTTTGACGGTATTCCGTGATCAGTCGTTCTCAGAAGATTTACAATCTGCTGCGGTACAACGGATCGATGACGTTGCTGTGTTAAAAGCTCATCAGTTCCCAGAAGATTCAGGCCCGCTTTCACATCCACCGCGTCCAGATCATTTTGTTGAAATTAATAACTTTTATACCGCAACTGTGTATGAAAAAGGTGCGGAAATTAACCGCATGATGGCGACACTCCTGGGCAAAGAAAAATTCCGTGCAGGTACTGACGAATATTTCAAACGCCACGATGGTCAAGCCGTGACTGTTGAAGATTGGGTGGCAGCACTGACAGCAGGTTCAGGTGTAGATTTATCGAGTTTCTTGATTTGGTATAACCAACCGGGCACACCAAAACTTGAAGCAAAAGGTGAGTACGATGCTGCAAATCAAACCTATACTTTAAGCTTGAAACAAAGCTTAAAAGCGCATCCGAAATATCCAAATTTAAAAGCTGTGCCTATTCCTGTGGCTTTGGCATTGTTTGATGCCACGAGTGGTGAACAGTTACTTCTCAGCTCAGATGCATTGGTTGAAAATGGCATCAAAGATGGCGTGTATTTATTTGATACCGATACTGCAACAATTACATTTAGCGGTGTAAAAAACCAGCCTGTTGTGTCTTTACTGCGTAACTTGTCTGCACCTGTTAATCTTGAATTTAACTATTCAGATGAAGAGCTTGCATTCCTGATGCAGTATGAGCCGAATGGTTTTAACCAATGGCAAGCCAGCCAAACCTTGTTAGAACGTATTTTGTTAAATGGCCATGATGCCGACATCTATGTTCAAGCTATTCAAAATACATTACCAGCATTGGTTGAGCGTGATCCACTACTTGCTTCACGTTTATTCGATGTACCGACAGAGGGTTATTTAGGTAGCCGTATTGATGCCGACTACAGTCCTGCCCAAGTGCAAGAACAGCGTGAAGCACTGTTAAGTCGTGTGGCACGTGAGCTAGGTTCATTCTTTAAAGAGACTTATGCAACTTTAGACCCAGATGCGCAGAAAGAGTTTTCACAAGCTATGGGTGTTCGTGCATTGAAAAACATCATGTTGAGTATGATGGCACGTCAAGGTGATGCTTCTGTATTTGAATTGGCTTATGAACAATTCAGCTCAACAGGCAATATGTCTGAACGTCTTGGTGCTTTAAAAGTATTGGTTTGGAATGATGCACCACAAGCACAGCAAGCTTTAGAAACCTTCTATACACGCTTTAAAAATGAAGCTTTGTCGATGGACCAATGGTTTATGTTGCAAGCGGCACATCCGAAAGCAACTGCGGAAACCATTAAGGCACTGACTGCTCATCCTGATTATGACTTGAAAGTGCCGAACCGTATTCGTGCGGTTACTGGTGGCTTAAATAGCAATCCTGTCAACACTTGGAGCTTTGGTGTGCAGCATATTGTTGAATTAGCAAAATTCCTCGATGAGAAAAATCCAATTGTCGGTTCACGGTTACTGCAAATTTTGTCCCGTTGGTACACGTTGGCAGAGCCGCAGCGTAGTGAAGTTAAAGCCGAACTTGAAGCGCTTAAACCTGTCGTGAAATCGAAGAATGTATCAGAAACCTTAAATAGCATGTTAAGTGTTTAATCATTCAACCTCTCTGTACGATTGATTTGAGTTAAATCAGTCTTACTGAAATGAGCCTGTTGCCATGGCTATGGCAGCAGGCTTTTTTTATATCCAGTCTTTTTATCCAATCTTTAGCTAGAATTGAAAATCAATCATGTTTAGATGGCTGAAACTCAAAAATTTTCTCTGAGAATTTATTTAAATTACATAATAATTGCAATATAAATCACATAATGGCGCTACAATAAAATAGGTCTAACATATGAATGACTGTATGCGGTAAGGCATCCAAGTTCATGAATGTTTAGATTTTTTATCTATTTTATTATGTGGGATTTTTGAGGCGGGTCATGTTAGTTAAGGTTGATGAAGGTTTTTATTTAAACTCACATCATATTATTGCAATTCGAATTAATAGAGATTTGCTTGATACCTTTGTTGTTTCGGTAGAATACACACCCAATAGTGTGCAAAACACAGGTGTATTTGAAAAGAAATTCAATGCGCGCCGCGATGCAGAACAATACCTACAGACTCTGAATCAGATCATTGGTAAATCGTAAAAGCTAAAGTGTATATCGTGGATATTGTCTAGATTGAAATGGGCAAGATATGAATCAGACTCAGATTGACGTCTAGCAAAAGGGATGAAGCGCATCCCTTTTTTGTGCTTATCTGAGCGAAATTGATGGGAAGTATTGAAAATAAATCATTCTATCAATACGACTCGATTTGCACGTCCAATATTTTCCTGACATGCTGTAGCCATCCAAAATGAGTTAGAACTATATGCGAATCAGTATTGTGGGGGCAGGTCGTGTTGCACATCATTTGCTCAATGTGCTTCATCCACAACATCACATTGTGCAAGTTTATGCGCGAAATCTTGATAATGCAGAAAAACTTGCAGCAAGAGTAGGTGCAGAAGCTATTCATACCCCAACTAAGTTGAATGCTGAGATTGATCTTTTGATCATTGCGGTGAGCGACCAATCGATTGCAACCGTTATTCATCAAGTGAAAGCTTATTTGCCACAAGTTTTGATTGTGCATACGTCAGGTAGCACCAATATCACGGTACTGACCCAACAGCATTCGCGAGCAGGGGTGTTTTATCCTTTACAAACCTTTAGTTTAGATCGAGATGTGGACTGGATGTCGACACCGATCTTTGTAGAAGCGGTGGATTCTGCAGATTTGAGGATACTTACAGATTTAGCAAACAGCATTAGTCAAAGGGTTTATCAATATGATTCGGCACAGCGTTTGAGTCTGCACCTTGCTGCGGTGTTTGCCTGTAATTTTAGTAATTATTGTTATGACATGGCAAAGCAGATAGTCGATGCAAAACACGTCGATTTTAGCTTGCTTTATCCTTTGATTTTAGAGACGGCGAAGAAAGCCCAGGCTGAACCACGTAACATGCAAACAGGCCCTGCAATGCGTGGGGATCAAAATATCATGCAGATGCACGCCAGTATGCTTGAGCAAGCTGATCAAGTCGATCTGAAAGCGGTCTATGAAATACTGAGTCAGCAGATTCTTGAGCATCATCAGAAATAAACAATCCATATAGAACAATGAATATTTATTAGCTTAGACATACATGTCAAACAGGATGTTACATGGCAAAAGATTTTAATAGCCCACAAGTGGTCGAAAGTTATGATGCACATATACGAAAATTAATTCCCGGCTATGAACTTGTCCATCAACAGATTCAGGCGGTGTTGAATTGCCATGTCGCTGAAGATGCCCATATATTGATTATTGGATGTGGGACGGGTTATGAATTGGGTTATCTCATGGCCTTGAATCCAACATGGTCATTTACCGTTACAGAATTGTCTGAAAACATGCTGAATCAAACACGCCAACGTGTTGAAGCTGCTGGACAGTTGCATCGCGTTAAATTTGTTTTGGGCAGTCATACTGCTTTTGAGCAGTTGAGTTGTTTTGATGCGGTGCTGAGTATCTTGGTGACGCATTTCATTCCGTTTTCAGAGAAAACGAATTTTTTAGCAAAAGCTTTTGAATTGCTTAAACCGCAGGGCATTTTTTTAAGTTTTGATTTGATGCAAACTCATTCGAATTTTGAGCAGCGTGTCCTGCCTGAATTTTGCCAAATGCAAGGTTTATCTGCTGCGCAAGCGACAAAAATGATGCAGCGTTTAGAAGATGATTTTGAACTGATTAGCCAGCAGCATTATCAAAGCTTACTGAGGGAAATAGGCTTTGATCAAATCCATTGTTTCAGTCAAATCTTTAGCTATGCAGCTTACTGTGCTTTTAAAACGTCGATTAATTGAAAAAAATAATAGAGTCCACGATTGGGCGTATGAAGTTCATCGATCAATTTGACAGATATTGATGCCACCTTGCAAGAGTGAAGCATGAAACAAAATTTCGATCATCAGTTTCATCCTTCTTGCACGGTAGCGTGTTCATTTTTTTAAAAAAGAAACTTTTCAGTCAGCGTTAAATCACTTATTGTGCATTTATAAAAAGAATCAATTGGATGAAAATAATGTCAAAAATGGAATTTGATTATATTGTGATTGGTGGCGGAAGTGCGGGATGCGTACTGGCTGCACGCCTTAGTGAAGATCCGAATATATCCGTGTGCTTGTTAGAAGCAGGTGGGCAAGGTGATCAGTGGACGGTCAATATTCCAGCTGCGTGCGTCGTGAGCCTGCCGACCAAGATCAATAATTGGGCCTTTGAAACTGTGCCTCAAGCTGGCTTGAATGGTCGTAAAGGCTATCAACCACGTGGAAAATGCCTTGGTGGTTCATCCAGTATTAATGCCATGATTTATATTCGTGGACATAAAAATGACTATGATCAATGGGCAGCACAGGGCAATACTGGCTGGTCATACGACGAGGTCTTGCCCTATTTTATTCGCTCAGAAAATAACAATCGAATACAGAATGAATTCCACGGTAATGACGGCCCTCTATCCGTCACAGATGTGCAAAGCGACAATATTTTCCATCAACGCTATACCGAAGCGGCTCGTGCACAAGGCCATAAAGTCCTCGATGATTTTAATGGTGCAGAACAAGAAGGCTTAGGGGTTTATCAGGTTACGCATATCAATGGAGAACGTTGTAGTGTGGCGCGTGCGTACTTATTTCCACATTTAGATCGGCCAAATTTAACTGTATTAACCAAAGCAACGACACATAAAATTACCATAGAGCATCAAGTTGCGACTGGTGTAGAAGTACAACATGCAGGGCAAATGAAACACCTAAAAGCCAGACGGGAGGTCTTATTACCGGGTGTAGGAAAGAACTTCCACGATCATCCCGATTTCATTTTTGGTTATAAAGTCAAAGAATACCAAGGCACATTTGGCGTGTCCTTACCTGGCTCAATTGATATGTTCAAGCAGATCAGTCGCTATCGTAAGGAACGACGAGGTATGATTGCTTCAAATTTTGCAGAATGTGGTGGTTTTCTAAAGTCTTCACCCGATTTAGCCATTCCAAATTTGCAATTACACTTTGTTGTGGCGTTAGTAGATGACCATGCACGTAAATTTCACGCAAGCCATGGTTTATCTTGTCATGTGTGTCTGCTCAATCCAAGAAGTCGTGGCACGATCAAACTAAGTGGTTCCAGTGTAAATGATCCATTATTGATTGATCCAAACTTTTTAGGGAATGAGCAGGATTTAGAAGATTTGGTACAAGGCTTTAAGTTGACGCAGCAATTAATGATGTCTCCGTCTTTATCGAGTCATTATCAGCAAGATTTATTTACCTCACTGGTCAAAATAAATGATGATATACGTGCAATCTTACGTCAGCGTGTGGATACGGTTTATCACCCTGTCGGTAGTTGTAAGATGGGCGTGGATGAGATGTCTGTGGTTGACCCTGAATTAAAAGTCTACGGGATTCAAAACCTTCGTGTCGTCGATGCCTCTATTATGCCTTCTGTGGTGAATGGCAATACCAATGCGCCGACAGTGATGATTGCTGAAAAAGCCGTGGATATGATTCGACAAAGTCAGCTCCAAGCGCAAGTAGCCTAGTGGTTATTCGTTTTTATGTGATTTGATACAACACAGATAAATCTTAGATCAAAAACAGCAATAAAAAACCACCGCTAACGGTGGTTTTTTATTTCATTCAAAAATTAGTTTACTTTTTTGAAGATGAAGTCATTAATTTTATGGCCTGCTTCAATTCCGCGACGTTCAAATTTAGTTTGTGGACGCCAGTCTGGACGAGGGTAGCTATTGCCTTTACCCGCAAGGTTTTCAAGACGTGGACGTTCTTCAAGAACTTCGATCATCCATTCAGCATACGGTTCCCAGTCAGTTGCTGAGTGGAATGTGCCGCCGATTTCTAATTTTTCTTCAACCAATGGCATACGGTCATGAGATACAAAACGACGTTTGAAATGACGTTTCTTCTGCCATGGATCTGGGAAGTATAATTGCACAGTGTTAATACTGTTGTCTGGCATTTCACGTAGCACTTGGATGGCATCAGCATCCAATACTCGAAGGTTAGTTAACCCTGCAAGACCTGCTTCATACACACATTGAGCGATACCCGGAACATGTACTTCAATACCGACAAAGTTACGTTCAGGGTTTGCTTTTGCCATCAGTACCAAAGAGCGACCCATACCAAAACCGATCTCAACAGTTAATGGACGTTCAGGGTGTTCAAAATGCTGACGCAAATCCCCAACAGGATATTCCAAAATTAGATGACCATATTGTTCCAGCGCAGTACGTTGCGAAGTATTAAGTGGCGCAGAGCGGCGCATAAACGTCACGATTTCACGGTGTTCGTTTAGGTTATCCAGATCTACAGCGTGCTGGTCTAATTGATCGTTCGACATAACTTTGGCAAATGTAAAAAATTCGAATGCGGTATTTTAAGTCCTGAGTTGCACAAGTCAAATTTTTTACCGTGAATATATCCTCTTTTTGCTCAATCTCACCGACGGAAGCCGTGCCGAGGATTTGCCATGTACAGTGAATTACTTAGCTCAAAAGTCATGAATTAACATTAATCTAGGCTGTTTTTTCATCAAGATCTTCACTGTCAGCACCATCAGGTTTAAATGGCAAAATGGCCTCAATAACGGTACAACCCGGCTGTGACTGTATTTTAAATTCACCACCGATACGATGGATTCGTGTTTGCATACTATGTAGACCAACATGTAGACCTTGTTCAACATCGTTAGGGTTGAAGCCTATACCATTATCTTCAATACGTAATATCAGTTGAGTCTCTGTTTCGCACAAACTGACTTGAACTTTGCTAGCCTGACTATGCTTTAGAATATTGGTCAGGGTTTCTTCAGCGACACGAGTCAAATTGAGACATTGAGTTGCAGTGGGTGAGTGAATCCATTCGGCAGCAAATTTCCAGCTTGAGCTCATGTCTAATTCTTCAAAGAGCTGTACAAAGCGATGGCGAATCGGCGCCGCCCATTCGATCGGGGTGTCTGGAACTTTCGTCCCTATACTTGAACCCGAATCGATAACTTGTCTTAAATCATTTCGGAACAGTTTAAGCATCGACATGATTTGTGGTTTTTCAATTTTGTCATTTTGTTCTAACAGTAAAATTGAACGGACAATAGATCCGCCTAAACCATCATGCAAGTCATGAGATAAATGAATTCGTTCTTGAAGTCGTGCATTTTCAAGTGCGAGTTGATGTTGTTGACCGAGTGAGGTAGCAAGTTTCAGTTCTGCACGTTGTACATTTTCAGTTAAGGTCTTATTAAAACGTTCAATTTGACGGGTGTGTCGAGCTAAACGCAAAGCCAGTACGCCGCCCAAAACGAGGGTGGTTAGTGGGCCAGTATATGGTGAGAGCGCATGGCCTTCCATGGTCATCATAAAGTGCGCATCATGTACCGCAATTGGTAAATAAATCAAATACAGCGTTGCAAGCAAATAGGTTTCAGCCATTTTGGCTTTATACGCCAAGTAGGGGTAGCTAATACATTTGGCCACAAAGACCAAAACAAAGAAGCTAAAACAAATTTGGATGACGGTCTTTAAATAAGCCTCTGGTGCAAAACCGATACAGAGTGCTGCGATAGTGGCAAGGCTTAATAACAGCTTTTGAATTTTCGGGAAAGGATGGTTTGCAAAATACCACGCACCAATACAGCCAAAAACCGTATAAAAACAGAAAATGATATTTTGTAGGCGGTCGACCTGTACGGTGGTTAGAAATGAAATTGGTCCATTAAAAATAATACACAGGCTATAAAATACCCAAGCCATGCCTGTGATGGTTAACCATAAGTAAGCTCTTTCATTACGATTGGCGAGCCATGCTAAAAAAAAGAACACAGCCACGACGAAATTAATCATCGTATTGAGTTCGACTAATTGTCGTTGTTCGAGTAACCAAATTTTAAAGGTGTCATAGACTTGCTGGTATTCCCCAATTTGAACTGAACTGAGTCCTGATTTTTGGGTCACTGAACCATACACTTGCACCCAAATGGTATTAACACCTTGCTTTAAACTCGAGCTAGGCAAGTTCAAAATTCTTGGTTGATGTTGGCTTCGTGAAAAATGTTCTGCTGAAATATAGTCTTGCCAAAGTAGGGCATCGTTGATATAAACCCGACCACTTTGGGTGATGCCTTGTATAGCGATAGCAATGGGTTGATTTAACTGATGGAGGTCACAGTTCAACTTAAATTGGATTTTGTACCAAGCGATACCATGATAATCCGGCCAACGTTTATTCCAAGTGTCTGGAAGCTTTTGCAGATTTTGCCAACCTGTACGTGGGCGCTCTTGCTCGACAGCGCTTTTAGCTGTGGCAATATGGGTAATTTCAACAGGACAATGACTGCTTGAGATCTGAGGGGTGGCATTGGCAAAACTGGGTATAGCAATACAACATAGCAGGCAAAATAGACTCGCTAAGACCAGCAGCCGATTTGCTTGAATGCAGTGTCGTGACCAAAACCATACCATCAAAATTCCCCCAATTTTGTGTATCCACAATTTAAAAAAATAAATAGAAAGTCACATCAAATCTTTGTTTTATTTTTGATAGTTATAATTTTATGAGATGAATTATACAGTTAAATCGAATGAATGGTGAATTTTTCGCTTTTTTATAGGCTTAGTATTTTATGTAATGTCATTACAAATGAGACTTTGATTATTGAAACCCTTTGCTATATATATCCTGCTTAGGGTCCCAATAGGTCGCGCTTTATTGAAAATTGATTTGATTCAAAGTGAATATTTCAAAAATCCATTAGTCACTGACACGGTCAAGTAAAGTGCTACTTGCTTCATTTAAGCCAAAAACCTCTACTTGAATCTGTTTTGACTCAAATTTTTGCACGACATTTTTTAAAATATTGACGGAAGTAATATCCCAAATATGTGCATGACTCAGATCAATTCGCACATGACTAACCCTCTCCTGAAAATCAAAAAATTGATAAAAACTCTCAGAGCTACTAAAGAAAATTTGTCCATAGACTGTGTAGCTACGAATATTGTCTTTAAGTTCTGATGTGACTTTTACCGAACTTTCCAGTTGATTGATAATAAACAACGCAGAGAGGAGCACACCAACCAATACGCCAAGCGCCAAATTATGTGTTGCAAGCACCACGATCACCACAGTAATCATCACGACATTAAAAGACATTGGATGCTTTGAAAATTGCTTGACTGAATTCCATTGGAACGTAGTGAATGACACCATGACCATAATCGCGACTAAGGCCGCCATTGGGACATAGGCCAACCAGTCTTTTAAGAACACCACCAAACACAACAAAAATACACCTGCAACCAAAGTGGAAAGGCGAGTTCGCGCGCCAGAACTAACATTAATAATCGACTGACCAATCATGGCGCAACCTGCCATGCCGCCCATAAAGCCACTGACAATATTGGCAATCCCTTGACCACGACATTCCTGATGACGATCTCCTTCGGTTCCAGTGACTTCATTGATCACTGTCGTGGTCATCATGGTTTCTAATAGGCCAACTGTTGCTAGGGTGATGGAATAAGGGAAAATAATCGTGAAGGTTTCAAGATTGAAAGGAATTTCAGGAATCAAGAAAATAGGTAGAGTCTCTGGAAACTTACCCAAATCACTCACAGTACGCAGGTCAGCACCTAAAAATAATGCCAAGCCACTGAGGACAATAATGCAAATCAGCGGTGATGGAATAGCTTTGCCAATTTTAGGTAGATATGGAAACAGATAAATAATCGCAAGCCCTAAAAGCATAAACACATAGCCCCAACTATCCATCTTTGACATTTCAGGTAGCTGTGCGACAAAAATTAAAATCGCGAGAGCATTTAAAAAACCATACACCACTGACTGCGAGACGAAGCGCATAAGTTTTGCGACTTTAAAATAGCCAGCAATGATTTGAATCACACCAGTTAAAACCGTGGCAGCCAAAAGGTATTGCAAACCATGATCTTTGACCAATGTGATCATAAGTAAGGCCATCGCACCCGTAGCAGCAGAAATCATTGCTGTACGACCACCAAAAAAGGCAATGGTGACGGCAATACAAAACGAAGCGTACAAACCAACCTGAGGGTCAACCCCAGCAATAGCTGAAAAGGCGATCGATTCTGGAATTAGCGCCAGTCCAACCACCAAGCCTGCGAGCACATCGGTACGAATATTGGAAAACCATTGTTCTTTTTTAAGTTGTAACACGGTAACTTTTCATCAAATCTTAAACGCGGCTATGTTAAAACAACTGAGTATAAAAATGCATAACAGATTGACTTGAAATCTTCTTAATTATGGACAATAGTCAATGAGTATATGTGTTTCAGCATTTACGCTTTTTTGCAATTTACAGGTTTGATCACTTGAAAGTTTGACAGAAGAGATTTAAAACATTGAATAGTACATAACAAGGATCAGATATGAAGCTTTATTATTCTCCAGGTGCATGTTCATTAGCATCACATATAATTTTAAATGAAATTAATGTCGATTTTGATTTGGTCCGTGTTGACCTAAAAAACCATAAAACAGAAAAAGGGGTGGATTATTACGAGATCAACCCAAAAGGTTATGTACCTGCATTAGAAATTAACCCAGGTTTGATCCTGACCGAGAACGTGGCAATTTTACCGTTTCTTGCACAGCATGATCCAAAACAAGATTTAATTCCGCCATCAGGTTTAGGTCGTGCCAAAGTTTTAGAATGGCTTGGCTATTTGAACTCAGAATTACATGATGCTTATGCTGTATTCTTTGGTGCTCCACTAGATGCAGACGCTAAAGAAAAAGCTTATGCAGAAATTGATCGTTTATTGACATACATCGATAAAGCGATTGGTGAATCGGATAACGACTATTTGGTCGATGATAACTTTGGCCCAGCAGATGCTTATCTCTTTGTACTGACAAATTGGTCAAATGGCATCGGTCATGATTTAACGCCATATAAAAATATCATTGCTTTACGCAACAAAGTTGCAGAGCGTCAATCAGTTCAAATTGCGATGCGTGATGAAGGTTTAATTCCTTAAGTTAAGTTTTGAAATTGAATAAACAAACCGCCGAAATTGGCGGTTTGTTTATTGCTAGATTGGCATTGCTCAGGTTCAACTTAGTACTCGAACTGTGTATAGAAATCATCAAAGTTAATATTTTTAAGCGTCAGTTGCTGTGGTGATTTGAAGGTTGACCATTTGGTTTGAGTTTTGGCATCTTCAAACATATTGCCGCCTACAATTTCCTTACGTTTTAAGGTCGAAAAATTATAGCTTTTCGATGTTTCTTCACCTGAAGCTCGGTGAAAGCTACTGTAGTCAAAACCAATCAGGTTAAAGCGTTGATTTTGCCAACGGAAGGTATAACTATGTCGGGGCCATTCCCAGCCACCACAAGCCATAAAATAACTAAAATGAACGAGTAAATTGCCTTTACTGATTTGGATGTCTTCTGCTTCAGCAAGTGGGTCTAGTAGGCATGAATTCGGTTGCTGAGCGACAGGGATGCTGTTGTTTTTAACGATACGTTGATATCCCTTTGCGGTTTTAAAAAACACGATGAGTTTTCGTGGATGGTTATGAACGACTTTGCCATCGTCATCATAGGTCGCTACATCGACTTTTTGCTTTTCCACGATCATCGCAATATCTGGCATTTGATCTTTGTTTAGGTCTCCAGTCGTAGCCATCAAAATGTTCCAACCTTGAGGCGCGAGTGATTTGGCTGTGCTCGGCACTTGGGCAGACAGCCAACTAGATGCGACACAAAGACTCAAAGTACAAAATATATGGGATATTTTCATTATTATCAGGTTTTCAAAATCAAAAAGAGGACTCAATAGAGTCCTCTTTTATACCGTGAATGAGTTCTTATTTAAAGAAGTATCCGGTTTCAGGTGAACTGGCATTTGCCATGCGTTTACGAGGCATACGTCCTGCTAGGAACGCTTCACGACCGGCTTCAACTGCTTTTTTCATCGCTGAAGCCATCAGAACAGGGTGTTGAGCTGCTGCAATTGCCGTATTCATTAATACGCCATCACAGCCCAATTCCATCGCTATCGCTGCATCACTTGCTGTACCGACACCGGCATCGACCAAAACAGGTACTTTGGCATTGTCTTTAATGATCGAAATGGTGTGTGGGTTGAGAATACCTAAACCTGAGCCAATAAGACTACCTAAAGGCATAATCGCTACACAGCCCATGCTTTCCAGTTCTTGTGCCACAATTGGGTCATCTGAGGTATAAACCATGATTTCAAAGCCATCGTCAATCAATGTACGTGCAGCTTTTAAAGTCTCAGTAATATTTGGATATAGGGTTTTCTCATCCCCTAAAACCTCAAGTTTAACCAAATTGTGACCATCTAAGAGTTCACGTGCCAACATACAAGTACGAACCGCGCTGTTCGCATCGAAACAACCGGCTGTATTTGGCAAAATCGTATATTTCTCAGGTGGAACCACTGAAAGCAAGTTCGGCTGGTCTGGATGCTGACCAATATTCACACGGCGAATGGCAACGGTCACAATTTCAGCACCACTGGCTTGAATGGCCTGGTCAGTTTCCATTAAGTCCTTGTACTTACCTGTACCAACTAAAAGTCGTGAATTAAATGTACGTGAACCAATGATTAGGGGTGTATCTTCCATGGGAGCTCCATTTTAGCCGCCACCTACGGCATGAATAATTTCAATATGATCTTGCTCAGTAATTGGTGTTTGTTCCAATTTACTTTTCGAGATGATCATTTCATTTTTTTCAACAGCGAAGCGTTTACCTTCCAGTTGTAATTGTTGAACTAATTGCAAGAGGTTGACACATTCGGTTTGTGTAGCTTCGCCGTTTAAATAGATTTGCATTTGCGGATTCCGTTCTTGCTGCCTTGCCTGTTGAGTAAGGCCAATTCTGCTGTTGATTATTTTGCGTATTTAAACGCATTCCATGCCAATATAATCCATCCAGCAATCATCAGCGCTCCACCAATCGGGGTAATGGCACCGAGACCGCGTGGTAAGCCAAGAGCCATCACATATAAAGAACCACAGAAGAAGAAAATACCAATTTGTATAAGCAGGAAACTGGCTTTTATTGGAAGTTGGGGAATGACTTTGGATAAGATCGCGAGGGCAAGTAAGCCCAGTGCATGATAAAAGAAATAGTCCGTTGCAGTTTGCCACCAAGCCAATTGGGCTTCAGTCGCGCGCGCTTTTAATCCGTGTGCACCAAAGGCACCAAGCATCACAGCAAAAGCTAAGTTAAGTGCGGAAATGGCAATCCACATGTGCATTCACCTTAACAAAATTTGCGCATAACCATAGCATATTTAGTACCTTGGGTTAAAGCAAAAATGCCCAAAGTTTTTGTGTTGCAGTTTGTCATTCGACAATATTCAGGCATAAAAAAAAGAGCATCGAAATGCTCTTTTTTAGTATGACTGGGAAAAGCCTTCAACTTAGTTTGAAGACATTGCGACTTTAATTTTTTCCATCGCATTTTTTTCCAACTGACGAATACGTTCAGCAGATACATTATATTCCGCCGCCAATTCATGCAGTGTCGACTTTTCGTCATCTAACCAGCGACGTTGTAAGATGTTACGTGAACGATCATCCAGCTGATCCATGGCTTCATGTAAAGCTGAAGTACTTTGTTCTTCGTAGTCTTCATCTTCCGCTAAACGCGCAGGGTCGTAACGGTTATCTTCGAGATAAAGGGCAGGAGCAACATGAGTCGAACCTTCATCGTCATCATCACCTTGAGCTTCAAATGCAGCATCATAAGCGGTTAAACGGCCTTCCATTTCCAAGACTTGTTCGGGTGTCACATTTAAGTCATTGGCAATTGACTGTGCTTCAGCCAAAGTTAATTTTTTAGACGACTTTTTTAAGCTACGTAAATTAAAGAATAATTTACGCTGTGCTTTAGTGGTCGCAATTTTGACAATACGCCAGTTACGAATCACATATTCATGAATTTCTGCTTTAATCCAATGCACAGCAAAAGATACGAGACGTACGCCCATATTTGGGTCAAAACGTTTTACCGCTTTCATTAAGCCCAAGTTACCTTCTTGAATCAGGTCACCTTGTGGCAAGCCGTAGCCTGCATAGCTACGTGCGATATGCACAACAAAACGAAGATGCGACATCACCAGCATTTTAGCTGCGTCTAAATCTTGGTCGTAATAATAACGCTCGGCCAGCTCTTTTTCTTGTTCGGCCGATAAAATTGGAATCTGATTAACAGTACTAATATAAGCACCAAGATTCACCCCAGGTGCCGATAATGACAGGGGCATCAATTGATTGCTGCTGTCACTCATGTTTTCTCCTTGAGAACTAAAAATGGGTAAGCCCAATAACTAAGATTCATCTTAATCCAATATTTCCGTAAATTATGGAAAATTGGGTATAGAAATGTAAACTTTTATTCAATTATGAAGCAATTTAGTTTAACTGAATCTTTTTAAGATTCAATTAAGTAATGAAACTCAGAATCTGAAATTTTGCGCATTTCACAGTTTAACTGATGTATTTGACAGTATCGTGATACATCTTGTTGGCTGTGCGGATCGGATGACTTTAACAATAAAGATTGGTCTGGACTTTTCTTTAAAGCTTTTTTCAGCATCAATAGCGGCATCGGGCAGGGTTTACCCATGGCATCTACAGTTAAAAGCGAATTTTGGCTGTCACTCACGAAGCAGATCCAACATGTTTACATTTCAATGGAAATATTAGCAAATACAGTGCCAAATCCCAACCTAAAATAGGCAAAAATCCTTTGTGATTTATAACTCAAACGATGTGAAAAAATAAGAATATTCAAAAGGAAAATAGATCAAAAAAATCTATTATTTGCAGTAAACCCGTGTTAAGCTCGTTGCGTTGTTAAGATTTTTGTTGGCTGTGAAGCCTCTTAACTCTTGATATATTTGGATGTAACCGGGATTTTGTTGATAGTTTTACAGAATGATTACAAGCTTAGAAATAAAAATATTTTTTAACCTTGTTTGGTCTGCTGTTTGCAACACCGGGTGGTCCTTCTTTTTTAAATACGATAAGGATTAACTTATGACAGCTCGTGAACAAGGCGTTGTTAAATGGTTCAACGACACTAAAGGCTTTGGCTTTATTCAACGTAACGGCGGCGACGACGTATTCGTTCATTTCCGCGCAATTATGGGCGAAGGCCACCGTTCACTTCGTGACGGCCAACGCGTAGAATTCAGCGTTGTTAAAGGTCAAAAAGGCTTCCAAGCTGAAGAAGTACAACCTTTAGACTAATCGTCTAAATGTACTCAGAAACGCTCCAATGTAAATTGGGGCGTTTTTTGTTTATAATGCTTCGATAATTTTGTGATTATTCATTTAGGGCACATCTATATGTCATCAGGTTTTGAAACCTTAAATTTACATCCGAACCTTAAAAAAGCCATTGATGCTTTGGGTTTTAAGGATATGACGCCTATTCAGCAAAAGGTTTTAAAATTTACATTGGCTGGACATGACGCTATTGGTCGTGCTCAAACTGGTACAGGGAAGACAGCTGCTTTCTTGGTCAGTGTGATTAATGATCTGTTGAATAATCCAATTAAAGAACAACGCTTCCGCGGTGAACCGCGTGCATTGATTCTTGCACCAACCCGTGAGCTTGCATTGCAAATTGAAAGTGATGCCAAAGAATTAGTGAAATACACTGATCTTAATGTCATGACTTTATTGGGTGGAGTAGATTTCGATAAACAAAAAAATCTATTAAACCGTAATTTTGTCGACATTATGGTTGCAACCCCAGGTCGCTTAATTGACTTTGTGGAACAAAAAGAAGTTTGGCTCGATCAAATTGAATTTTTAGTGATTGATGAAGCTGACCGTCTTTTAGATATGGGCTTTATTCCTTCAGTTAAACGGATTGTGCGTTTCTCACCACGTAAAGAACAACGCCAAACACTAATGTTCTCTGCGACGTTTAGTTATGACGTGCTCAATCTTGCACAGCAGTGGTTGTTTGAACCCGTTACAGTTGAAATTGAGCCTGAAAAGAAAACCAATGCAGACGTTGAGCAACGTGTCTACATGGTGGCGAAGTCTGATAAATATAAATTATTGGAAGACATCTTACGTGATGAACCAATTGAAAAGGTCATGATCTTTGCCAACCGTCGTGATCAAGTGCGTAAACTTTATGATCATCTCAAAAAGGACGGTTATAAAGTGGTGATGTTGTCAGGTGAAATCGCTCAAGATAAACGTTTGAAAATGCTTGATCAGTTCAAAAATGGTCAACATAACATCATGATTGCAACAGACGTTGCGGGTCGTGGTATCCATGTCGATGGCGTTTCTCATGTCGTGAACTTTACACTTCCTGAACAGTCTGATGATTATGTACACCGTATCGGTCGTACAGGTCGTGCAGGAACACGTGGTGTCAGTATTAGTTTCTTGTCTGAAGATGATGCTTTTTCACTACCTGAAATTGAAAAAGCCATTGGTCAAAAATTACCTTTAACCCGTTTAGACGGTTATTGCTAATTTTTGCTTCTAAAAAGCCTGCAGATTTGCAGGCTTTTTTATTTCATGTCGACTATTTCATTTTGAGTTAATGACAAAACAAAATCACAGACTAGCGTTTTAGTTTGCACGGCAACTAAAGGTTAGTACGGTTTGGTAATCATCATCTTTGCTGATGCTACCGCTATTTCCAGTAATGGTGCCAAGTACGCCAGCCGCCGCCTGAATCATTTGACCTGTCTTTTCATCGACCACGCCTTTTAAAACTCCGTTGTATTCTTGCTTTTCATCCACCACGACAGGGGTCGCATTTTTACCACAGGTACTATTTGCCGCTGCAATTGCATTATTTTTTGCCGCTAAACTGGTTTTACCTACGGCAGTCACTTCATATTGATTATTTGGTTTTTGAATCGCTAAAGATTTTGTTGGCGTAGATGTACATGCAGCTAAAAGCACAGTTGCGCTTAGCGTGCTAACCATGGCAACAGTTTTGTTGAATTTTTTCATGCGGTGCCCCGAGTTAGAAACAATTTGATTTATTTGAACATAAAATTTCTTATAGAACAGGGAACTGCTGTACAAGTTATGCGGTTTTTTTATAGTAAATCTGTGAATAAAGCTGACTTAACAAATAAGCACCGAGTCTGATGTAAACATTCTAGAGTAAGTTATTGAGAATATGCTAATCTTGAGCAAACGTTTTAAAGTACAGTGTATAGATGTCAATTCTAAAATCAGCAGTTGATACAGTTCATCAAAATATTCATCAGCGTCAGTCGATTGGTCATTTAATTGAACCTGCGCCGAATGCTGAGCAATTGGAAAATGCGTTTCAAGCCGCTTTAACGGCGCCAGATCATCATCGTCTTAAGCCTACGCGTTTCGTGATTATTCCTGAAACTGAACGTGAAGCATTTGGTGAGTTGCTTTCACATGCTCTAGCCGATACTGGACAAACAGAAGAAGCGCAGTTGGAACGTGTGAAACACCATCCATTTCGTGCGCCACTATTGGTTTTGGCTTTAACTCAATTACAAGATCATCCCAAAGTTCCGCATTTCGAACAAATCTTAAGTTCAGGCGCAGCAGTACAAAACTTTTTGCTCTCTCTACAAGCACAAGGCTTTTCAACCATGTGGCGTAGTGGGGCGGTGGTTGAATCTAAATTGTTTAAACAAGCCTTGGGTTTAACGGAAAATGATTTGATTTCAGGCATTATTTATATCGGTACAGCAGTGAAAGCCATTCCACCGCGTGCTGAAATACAGTCTGCTGACTTTGTAAGCCATTGGCATAAAGCAAACCAATAAAAGTGAAAAATAGGTCGATTGAACAAGATCGATCAGTAAAGAAATTAGGATAAAAGAACAATGTCAGAACTTGATTTTGCAAGTCTTGTTAGCCCTGTGTCAGTTGATCAAAAAACTGCACTGCGTGTTACGGTGCTGGGTGGTGGGAGTTTTGGTACTGCGATGGCTAATACTGCAGTACGTAATGGCTGTGACACCATGATATGGATTCGTGATGAGGCGGTGGCTGCGGATATCAATGCAACACATATTAATAAACGTTACTTGCCAGATTTTCAATTAGAAGCAGGTTTGCTCGCTGTTTCAGATTTAGAACAAGCAGTATGTAATCGTGATATTATTTTGGTGGCCATTCCGAGCCATTCTTTCCGTAGTGTTTTACAGCAGATCAAGCCTTTTATCACGTCACAAGCAGTGGTGTCTTTAACCAAAGGTATTGAAGCCAATACCTTTAGCTTTATGAGCGATATTATTCGTGAAGAACTTCCTGAAGTCCCTTATGGTGTGCTTTCAGGGCCAAACTTGGCGAAGGAAATTGTTGCGGGGCAACCTGCGGGGACTGTGATTGCAAGCCAATCTGAACTGGTTCGTTATGCTGTTCAACAAGCGCTGCACAGTGCATTATTCCGTGTATTTGCAAGTGATGATGTGCATGGCGTGGAATTGGGCGGTGCTCTGAAAAATATCTATGCAGTCGCGATGGGTCTGGCTGCGGCTTATGGTGTCGGTGAAAATACCAAGAGTATGATTTTGACACGTGCTTTAGCAGAAATGAGCCGCTTTGCAGTGAAATTAGGCGCAAACCCATTAACATTCCTAGGTCTGTCTGGTGTCGGTGATTTATTTGCAACTTGTAGTAGTCCGCTCAGCCGCAATTACCAAGTCGGCTTTGCACTCGGTAGTGGTAAAAGCTTAGAACAAGCCACCAAAGAACTGGGACAAACTGCGGAAGGGATTAATACCATTGTGCAAGTACGCGCACGCTCTGAAGAGCTCGGTGTATATATGCCAATTACCAGTGCCTTGTACGAAGTGATTTTTGAAGGTGCACCGGCACTGAATATTGCATTGTCACTGATGAAAAATGGCCATCGTAGTGATGTTGAATTTGTCTTGCCACATCAGCAAGTTTAAGTTTGCTGATTAATATGCAATACACATAGCTTTGTCATACTGGCTGTATATAATGTGCGGAATAGAATAAGGAAATTTTATGCAACTGACATTGGTTAGGCATGGCGAAGCTGCTCCACCTGTAATGGGGAATGATGAAAAGCGTCCTTTAACAGCGCGTGGACAAACTCAAGCGGCAGAAACTGCAGCATATTTGAAAGATATAATTCAACCAGACGTTTTTGTGGTGAGTCCACTACTGCGTGCGCAGCAAACACTGTCATCTTTGCAAAAACATTTTCCACATGTGCCTGTGGTTATTTGTAATGCCATCAAACCGGAAGATGATGCCAAAGTTGCAGTGGAATGGTTGTCACATTTACCGTATGAGTCTATTGTGGTGGTGTGCCATATGAACGTTGTGGCACATATGGCCAGTGTTTTGGTCTCAGAATATTTTAATCCCTATGCTTTGGCAGAAGCGCGCATTTATGAACAAGCGGTCATTGCTCCAGGGTTATCAACACAAATTAAAACGTTTATACCATCAACATAAAAACCAATTAAAACGGCAGAAAAATTAATGTTGTATTTATGGATGCCCGAAGCCAATGGGGTTTGGCAATGGTCAGAAGGGGATTTCTGGAAGCAGTCATCGACACTTGAACAGTTGATTCAGGAAATTCAGCCACATGCGGGAAAGGAAGCGGTTGTTTTCTTTCCGAGTCGTGATGTACAAATCATTCAGCAAAATTTTCCAAAAAACCAATATAAAAAACTTGGCCCAGACGGCGTAAAATATTTACTTGAGGAATATGTCATTTTGCCTTTGGATGCAATGAAAGTATTGCATCATTTTCAAAGTCCAGATGAATTAACGGTCATGGGGATTGCACATAGTGCAGTCGAAACGATGCAGCATGCTTTGACGCTAATTCCTGTAAAAGTCATTTCGTTATTACCTGACTTTTTGGTCTTACCAAGTCCAGAATCAGGGCAACATGTTTTGGCAAATGTCAGCGGTCATTTATTGGTCCGAAATAATGAATATGTCGGTCAGTCTGTTGATGATTTGGCATTGTATTTAGATTATCAAATTGGTCAGCCGAACTATAAGATTTCAAATCTAAGTTCAGATCAGACGCATAGTCTTGAAGCCGCTGTAACGCATGATCACATTGAATCGTTTCATTATGAACTACCCAATATAAAAAAACCGAAACAACATCCACTGAATGTTTTGCCGAAAGCCAAAACCAATACGGGTGTAAGCGGTTATTGGAAAGCTTGTGCAGCTGTTTTGGTTGCGGCTCTAATTACTCAGTTTAGTTATGATGCAGTTCGCTGGTGTCAATACAAAAAAGTGGCCAATATCACTGCGGCACAAGCGATTGATCAGTTTAAATATTGGTTTGGTCAAAGCTATCCTGTCACTGAACAAACGCTGAAAAGCCAGTTCGAATCACAATTGCGTCAGAGTCAAACGGGCAATGCACAGGCTTTGTCTTTACTGAGCCGTGTCGGGCCAGTTTTAATGCAAAACCAAATTTCTGCAAATCGTGTGAGCTATGAAGCCTCGATGTTAAATATGGAGCTAAAAGCCAATTCGGCAGAAGTACTACAAACCCTAACTGATCAATTAAAACAACAAGGTTTTAAAGTCGAATTAGGGAATATTCAACCAAGTGCCAACGGCGCGATTGGATTGGTGAAAATACAATAATGATAAAAATGGAAAACCTACAGCAACGTATAGATGGGCAAATTGAGCGCATCACTGATTATTTAGACCAACTTTCTACTCGTGAACGAGTCATGGTGATCTTTACCACGATTTTTGTTGTAGTGGCAGCGATTGGTTCGGCACTGTTTTATATGAACAAAGCTGCAAATTTTCAACAAAAGCGCGTGAATGAACTCAAAGATACTGTTGTTTGGATGCAAAGTAATGCCGTCACGATGAAACCAGCAGGTGATACACAACTGAGCGCGTTGGAAAAAGTTCAGCGTGTATCGCAACAACAGGGTTTATCCGTGGCATCTCAACAAGTCGGTGAGCAAATACAGATTGCAGTGATGCATGAAAATTATGCAATTCTGGCCAATTTTTTGACTCAATTGGTTCAAATGGGCTTAAGTATTGAAAAGATGGAGTTAAGTTCTGAAGCGGGACAGGTCAAATTAACAGCGAGTGTACAATAATCGGTAAAAATAAAGATCTGCTAAGCATGGTGTTTTATTTGTGCTGTGCCTATAATATGCCGACTTAAAAAGCAGTAGACTTTTATAGATATGTTGTATTCTCTAGCCCGCCCTTTGTTGTTTACTTTAGCACCAGAGCGTGCACATGAGCTGACATTATCGCTGTTGAAATCTTCTCACAAGATGGGAATGATGCGTCAAAACGTGGCGTCTAAACCAGTAACATGTATGGGAATCGAATTTCCGAATCCTGTTGGTTTAGCAGCCGGTCTTGATAAAAACGGTGCTTATATCGATGCGCTGGCGAGCCAGGGCTTCGGCTTTATTGAAATTGGTACAATTACACCACTTCCACAATCAGGGAACCCTGAACCTCGTTTATTTCGTTTACCGAAAGCAAAAGCCATTATTAACCGTATGGGTTTTAACAACGATGGCGTGGATCAGCTGATCGAAAATGTCAAAGCTGCAAAATTTAAGGGTGTACTTGGGATCAATATCGGTAAAAATGCAGTCACACCTGTTGAAAAAGCAGTTGACGATTATCTGATTTGTCTAGAAAAAGTTTATAACTACGCTTCTTATATTACCGTTAATATTTCATCTCCTAACACAAAAAATCTTCGCAGCTTACAAAGCGGTGATGCTTTGACTGAACTGTTAGAGACGCTCAAGAAACGTCAACTCGAGTTGGCGGATGAAAATCAACATTATGTACCCTTAGTACTTAAAGTTGCACCAGATCTAGAACCAGAAGACATTAATTTTATTGCCCAACAATTGTTAAAATTTAAAATTGATGGTCTGATTGTTACCAATACGACTTTGTCACGTGAAGGTGTTGAAGGCCTTCCATATGGTGATGAAGCAGGTGGTCTATCCGGTGCGCCAGTCTTTGAAAAAAGTACGGCATGTTTGGCGGCTTTTGCTAAAGTATTAAACGGTCAAATTCCATTGATCGGTGTAGGTGGTATTTTGTCGGGCGCGGATGCTGTTGCGAAACAAAAAGCAGGAGCTAGCCTTGTACAAGTGTATAGTGGCCTCATATATACAGGTCCGACACTTGTAAAAGACTGCGTAGACGCATTGTAAATATCATGAATACCATTGATATCTTTATACTGATTATTTTGCTCATTGGAGGGCTTAACGGTTTGCGTCAAGGATTTGTAAAAGCCTTTGCGAACTTCATTGGATGGATTCTTGCACTTGTCATTGCGGCAAAGTATGCAACCGTCCTTGCACCTTCGATGACATCTTTAAGTACAGATCCAGTGGTACAGAAGATTGCCGCGTTCGCATTTATTGTATTGTTGATTGTAGTCATGACTTGGGTCGCGACATGGTTATTGAACAGTATTTTGAAAACATTAAAGCTCGGTCCGTTAAATCGACTGGCAGGTGGTGTTTTTGGAAGCTTAAAAGGATTGTTGGTGGTGCTGATCACTATGCAGGGGCTAGGTCCTTGGGTAGAAAGTTCACCACATTGGAAACAATCTAAAATGGTTCAGTCATTATTGCCATATGCGCCTTGGGCAACCGAATTGTCCAAAGATGCTGCAAATCAAGCACTTCATCATATTCAGTCTGAAGATGCTCAGAAATCTTCAGACCTCCCATCTGAGTCGCAGAACAAGCACGGACGTTCTGGATCGGGTGAGTCAACAAATAATCCTTTTTATTAACCCTAGCTTGTCTGCGAGGTTGCTATGTGTGGAGTAGTTGGTATAGCTGGTAAATCACCTGTTAACCAAATGTTGTTTGATGCGTTAACGATGTTACAACATCGTGGACAGGATGCAGCCGGGATCGTAACTTGTCAGGATGGTCGTTTATTCCTGCGTAAAGATACGGGTATGGTACGTGATGTGTTCCACACACGTCATATGCGTGCATTACAGGGTAATTATGGTATTGGCCATGTTCGTTACCCAACTGCGGGTTCTTCTAGCAGTGCTGAAGCTCAGCCATTCTATGTAAACTCACCTTATGGCATTACGCTTGCACATAACGGTAACTTAACCAATGCTGCTGAAATTCATGATGACTTGTTCAAGACTGACTTACGTCATATGAACACCGATTCAGACTCAGAAGTATTATTAAACGTATTTGCTCACGAATTGCAAAAACGCGCAAAACTTACACCAAGCGCTGAAGATGTATTCCACGTGGTTTCACGTGTGCATGAACGTTGCAAAGGTGGTTATGCGGTTGTTGCTATGATCACAGGTCAAGGCCTTGTGGGTTTCCGTGATCCAAATGGTATTCGCCCATTGATCTACGGTTCGCGTGAGACTGAAAATGGTATGGAATATATCATTGCGTCTGAATCTGTCGCAATTACAGCGCTCGGCTTTAAGGTTGAGCGTGATATTGCACCGGGTGAAGCAATTTATATTACTGCTGATGGCGTGATGTCGACCAAGCAGTGTGCAGCAGCCCCTGAATATCGTCCTTGTATCTTTGAATACGTATATTTTGCGCGTCCAGATGCAACCATTGACGGTATTTCAGTTTACAAAGCACGTTTGAAAATGGGCGAAAAACTTGCTCAGAAAATTCTACGTGAATGGGGTGATGAGCACGATATCGATGTCGTGATCCCAATTCCTGATACTTCACGTACTTCTGCGCTCGAGCTTGCAAATACCTTAGGTGTGAAATTCCGTGAAGGCTTCATGAAGAACCGTTATATCGGTCGTACCTTCATTATGCCGGGTCAGCAACTTCGTAAGAAATCTGTGCGTCAAAAGCTTAACCCTGTAGAGCTAGAGTTCCAAGGCAAAAACGTACTATTGGTCGATGACTCGATTGTTCGTGGTACGACTTGTAATGAAATCATTCAAATGGCGCGTGATGCAGGTGCGAAAAAAGTATTCTTTGCGTCTGCTGCACCGATGGTGAAATATCCAAACGTGTACGGTATCGATATGCCAGCCAAATCTGAACTGATTGCGTCAGAACGTAGCGTTGAAGAAATCCGTGAAATCATTGGTGCTGATCGCCTGATTTTCCAAGACTTGGAAGATTTGAAATCTGCAGTACGCACCAAGAAAGTCCCTGAGTTGCAAGACTTTGATTGCTCGGTATTTGATGGTAAATATGTGGCAGGCGGTATTGATGCTGAATATTTGGCAGCATTAGAGCGTAAGCGTAATGACTCTGCAAAAAATGAAAAGCCAGCCTATATTGATGTTAACATTGATGCAGCTTCTGTGGATTTAACAGGTGTTCGCGAAGAATAATCTGCTGAAAACACACTGAAAAAGCGGGAATTTCCCGCTTTTTTCATTTATGATGAGCAAACAAAAGACAATGTAGCTTAAGGGTATTACATTGAGACGTGTGGGTTATGATTTTATAAAAAACAAAAATATGTTTTGGCCTGTCACCATGTGTATGGCGGCAGTGTTTTTGACCGTCGCAATTATTAATGTAATTGTCGGTTTAATTGTGGATTATTATGATTCCACTCAGTCTATCTATTGGCATGTTCTTAGCCCATTTTTAGTGGCTGCTGTACTGCTGATTATGTTGGTTTCAGTTCTCTATGATTTTTACACCTTTCGCTTAGGTGGTTATTCACTTGCTAAACAGTTGGGTGCGCGTCGTCTGAGTCTGATAGAAAGTATTCCTGAAGAAAGTGTTGCACTGCGTATGACGGAGCAGCTGGCAGATACCTTTCTAATCGATACTCCTGCACTTTATGTCTTACCCGATGAAGTGGGTGTAAATGCACTCACCGCAGGTTTTAGCCCTCGAGATACATCGATCATTTTAACCTGGGGTGCATTACAAACCTTAGATGAGATGGAAATGTATGGTTTGCTGAGCCATGAATTTAATAAAATCTTGTCAGGGGAAGCTGCGGAAAATACCCGTTTGAAAATCTTATATAGCGGTTTGACGACCTTTAGTCAGTGGGGTAGTAAAATTGCAAAACGTGGTTTCTATAAAAATGGACAAGCACGGGACAATAAGTTTGAAACCCTCTTTGTAGCGATTGGCGCGGTCATTTGGTTGATCGGAAGCTTGGGTGTTTTGATTTCCCGCTTTATTAAATATATCTCTTTGGGTTCTCGAACCTATCGCAATGATCAGAAAACCAAACGTCTGATTCAAAATGATGCCAATATTCAAACCTTATTAAGGATTTATGTGCATCATTCAGGTTCGCAAATTCATAGTGAATATGCGGAATCGATTTCTCATATGTGTTTTGCAAACTCACTCAGTCCGCAAAACTGGATGAATATTCACCCAAGTATTGAACAGCGTATTTTTGAATTAAATCCGGCGCTCATTCATGACCTGCAACTAGAAAATTTAAAAAAACTGCGAAACCAGCCGCTATTTTATTTATTCCGTTCACTAGAAGAAGCTAGTCCAGATGTTGCAACACCATGGAACTCGCCACAACCATTACCTTTACTGCGCTTGTCACCGATTAGTTTTGCGATACGAGATGCAATTAAACCGTTGAACCCTGAGATTCGTGAAAATTGGCAGCGGCCTGAATTGATCCAACGTGCCTTGCAAACAGCAACGGGTTCGCGTGAGGTGATGGTTGCTATTTTAATGATTCGTCAGTATCGAGAGTTTATTCCGACTGAAGCTGAAGTGAGTCGTGCGATTGTAGATGCATTATTGAATCTTGATGGTCGTGTGCATATCTCAATTTTTCATG
This sequence comes from Acinetobacter sp. YH16042, assembly GCF_013417245.1. Lineage (NCBI taxonomy): Bacteria > Pseudomonadati > Pseudomonadota > Gammaproteobacteria > Moraxellales > Moraxellaceae > Acinetobacter > Acinetobacter sp. YH16042. The sequence goes on along the minus strand of NZ_VPEJ01000004.1, from coordinate 70,034 downwards.
AGGCATGTAAAAATATTGGTACCATGCCAGCAACAATTTCACGGCAGTTCTTAACCAAGCTGGCCAAAATTATTCAGGAAGATGGTGAAATTGGTTTGCTCGATGCATTACTACTTGAAACAGTCAAATATGAGTTAAATCTGTTGCCTGCACATACACCTACATCTTTAGAAGATGTAAAACCGAGTATTGTGCGTTTGATTGATGCCTTGTTGCATGTGCAACAAATTAACAGTGATAACCAACTCGAAGTGCGTGAAAAAATCCTCAATCGAATCTTAACGAAAGAAGAATTAGAGTTTTATCGCGATATTTCTGATGAGCCAATAGACTTGGCTGAAATCCTAAATGATATTTCAGGATTGTTGCTTCGTGAGCGTCTAAGCATCCTTGGGGTTGCAGAAATATGTTTATGGAATGATCGAATTATCACGCAAGATGAGTTGGATGTTTTGCAGCTACTATATTGGCGTATTGGATTTGAATCAGTTGAGATAGTTGAACTAATGCAAAAGAAAAATAGTTTAATGATCGTATAATTGTTTATAGCGGTTTGATTTATGAATAAATTGTTTAATTTTAAGTCAAAAGTAGTCTGAGCAAGTCTACATAATCAATAGAGAAATAGAGTGGTCTAATTGATTTATAAAAGTTCAGCAAAACAGAGTGAATCCCGTTAGAATAACAAGCCTTGAATAGGTGAAAATGAAAGCATGATTGGGCATCAGCGAAGCATAATGGCGGCAATGGGAATTGATGTATGGATTCCTCAGGCGGCTCCGTGTCAGCAATTTAGCTCAAATATCTGGCGAGATCAGGCGGCTCCTGAAATAGTCTCTGAAATTCTACTCAAAAATGCGCCTCAGCCAACGCCTGTTTCATCACAGACTGAGCTTAAAAAGAACGTTGATGTTGTTGTAAATCAACCTGTAGAAGCACCTAAAGATGAACCAAAGGTTGTTGAGCCTGTTGAAATTCGTCCAATTGTTCAAATCCCTTCGTTTAACTTAGAAGCCATCTGTTTAATGCACTGTGTCATTGTCATTGATGCCACAGAATTAACGGCAGAGCAGCAAGTTTTGTGGAGCAATATTCAGCGCGCAGTCAGTGCCGATTTCTTTGCTTTACAGTGGCCTTTTGGCTGGGTGAATTTGCAAGATGGTCGTGGTGCAGCATCTTATGTACAGGGTTTTATCGATGCGATGAGCTTGGATAAAAATGTCATTTGTCTAGGCGATATTCCGCATTTAGAGCATGCGAAGGTGTATCCATTGGCATCTTTACAGCAAATGATTGAACAGCCTTTATTGAAAAAACGCCTATGGCAATTTATGCAAAATAAGGCAGGACAAAATACTTAAATTACGTAAATGGAAAATTTATGCAAAAAAAAGTAGTGGTTTTTAGTCAAATAGATCAAGAAATAATCCAACGTTTAGAACAGCAATTTAAAGTTTTCCAAATTAGCCCTAAATTGGGTGATGTGAATCAGCAAATTCTTGAGCATTCAAAAGATGCTGACGCCATGATCGGTGCGGGGCGTTTGTTGAATGCTTCGAATTTAGCGCATGCATCACAATTAAAAGTCATCTCAAGTGTAAGTGTTGGTTATGACAACTATGATCTCGCATTTTTAAACCAAAAAAATATCTGGTTGAGTCATACTCCGCATGTGTTGACGGAAACTACAGCAGATTTAGCATTTACCTTGTTGATGAGTGCAGCACGTAAAGTGCCTGCATTGGATCAATGGACCAAACAAGGGCAGTGGAAGCGTACAGTGGGTCCTGAGCAATTTGGCATGGATGTCTTTGCTAAAACCATCGGAATTATTGGCTTAGGACATATTGGCGCAGCGATCGGGCGCCGTGCTCGCTACGGCTTTAATATGAATGTGCTCTATCATAATCGCCGAGAAAAAATTGAATTGGCTGAATCGTTATCAGCACAATATTGCGATTTGGATGATTTGTTGCAACGTGCTGACTTTGTGGTCGTTGCAGTGGATTTAAATGCAGAATCCAAAGCTTTAATTGGTGAACGTGAGTTGGCCTTGATGCAATCGCATGCGGTATTGGTCAATATTTCACGCGGTTCAGTAATTGATGAAGCTGCTTTAATCGATGCATTAAGTCGTGGTCAAATTTTTGCAGCAGGCTTAGATGTGTATGAGCAAGAGCCACTTCAAGAATCACCTTTATTTACATTAGCCAATGTCGTGACATTGCCCCATGTGGGTTCGGCAACAGCGGCTACCCGTAAACGTATGGCGGAATTGGCTTATCAAAATTTAGTGGATGTTTTGGTACATGAGCGCGCGCCACGCTATGTGGTCAATCCAAAATTTGAATAAACAATCACAACAGTTTTCTCCATAATTCACCAAAATTCAATGCTATATTCGATGAAGTACGAATATGAAATTTAGAGAATAGACTTTGAAAAAGATTTTACTGGCATGTGGTCTCGGGCTTTGTTCGACATTGGCGCAGACGCAGTCCGTAGATTTTAGTTCATCCCCACAATTTTCTGTGCCTGAAATTGGTAGTGGCGTCGGCTTGTTGGATCAACAAAAAGAACGTGCCATTGGTGAGAAGGTGTATCGTGAGGTGCATCGTCAACTTCCTGTGACTGAAAATCCGTGGATGGAAGATCGTCTTTTATCTGTCTTTACGCATATTTTGAGTCAAACTCAACTCAATCAACCGGTCGGTTTGTTATTAATTAATGATCCACAAATTAATGCTTTTGCTGTACCTGGTGGTTTATTTGCATTAAATGCAGGATTAATTAATTCAGCACGCAACATGGATGAAGTGGCAGGGGTGATGGCGCATGAAATTGCACATGTATCACAACGTCATTACAGTCGTTCACAAGAAGCCTTTAAAGGGCAAGGTTTACTGTCACTAGCCGGTATTTTGGTCGGAGCCTTGGTGGCCTCACAGGCAGATGGTGATGTCGGTGCGGCTGTAATGATGGGCTCACAAGCTGCTTTAATGGATAAACAGCTAACCTATAGCCGCAATCAAGAACGTGAAGCAGACCGTATTGGGATGCAGTATATGTACCGTGCTGGATACAATCCGCAGAGCATGGCTGACTTCTTTGAAGTGATGCATCGTTCTACGAGTCGAGTGAGCTTTCTGCCTGATTTTTGGTTGACACATCCTTTAACCACCGAGCGTATGAGCGAAGCGCGCTTACGTGCCAATCAGTTGCCTCAAGTTAAAACCAGTTTGGTTGATCAAGATTTTGAAATTCTGCGCTGGTATAGTCGAGTACTGTCAGGTCAGGCGACTGAATTGCAATTAAATGCGATGGTGGCGCAAAAGAATTATGCAGCTGAGTTGGCTTTAGTGAGCTTGCATATTAAACAAGGTGACTTTAGTGCTGCTCAAAAGTTATTAAATGAAGCGGCAAAACAAAATGCATCGCATGCACTTTTTACTATTTTGCAGACCGATGTGCTGTTGGGACAAAACAAAACAGCCGATGCTGTGAACGCTGTGAAAAGTTCGGCAATCATTATGCCTGAAAATCGTGCATTAAATTATAAATATGCAGAGGCTTTGATTCGAAACAAAGAATATGCACAAGCACAACTGATTCTACAGCGATTTTTACAAGCAAATCCGCGTGACTTGAGTGGTTGGCGACTGATGTTGCAAATGGCTGATGCAGACAAAGATGCAAGCTTCCGTTCGGTCAATGTGCTGCGCTATCGAGCTGAAGTAGAGTATTGGGGCGGGGATGAAGAACGCGCGATTAAATCTTTGCTACAGGCGCAGCGCATCGCCAAAGACTCGAAAAGTCTTTCTGCGAAAATCAAGCAACGTGTAGACGAAATGCAAAATGAACGGAAATTAAAAATATAAAGATTTCAAATGTGATGCACTTATCTATGTCGATTATAAAGTGCAAATTGTAGTTTTAGTGGCTTGGATTAATCAGTGTAAACTAGCTGGATGTAAAATGTTTATGATTAAGAACTTACAAATGAAAAATATGATTTTGGCGGCCTGTCTGTTGGGCTTAGCAACGAATATTGCAGCAGCTAGCGCAGAGCAATATGTGATCGCTGTGAATGATATTAACGAAAAATATAAAACCGATGTACGACAATTTTTTAGTCAGTTAGACCCACAGCAACAGGGATTTAAAGCAGACCAGCAAGTGAAATACTGCGGTATTGTTCAGACTTATGTAAATGATCTTTATCGTGCGGCAGATGAAAATCGTGCATTTTTAGATCGTGAGTACCATACTATGAATAAGCAGGATGTGATTCAGCAAGTGACTGCTTCTAGAGAGATGCAATTATTAAAAAAATATAATGTGCAATGTGCCCTAAATTAATAGTAAATTTATAAGCATTTTAAATCATTACGAGAAACTGAATAAAAATGAAACTCGATGATTTTGGTATGAGTCATGGCAGAATCACGCTTCAGTTGATTCAGCGCCACGATGCAAAAGCACTTTATGAGGCGATTTGTCAAAGTATAGAAACCTTACGAATGTTTCCTGCAAGTTTGGCTTGGTCCTTACAAGAACCTAATTTAGATGCTTCATTGGCATTTTGTGATTCGAGAGTGTTGGCTGCGTTAAATCAGGAAAATTTTGTTTATGTGATTCGTGAGCAACAGTCGCATAACTTTCTAGGTGTCATGGATATTCATCAAATCAATTGGATGGAAAACCAAGCTAACGTTGGATTTTGGGGAAATGTTGAATTTAAAGGGCAGGGTTTGATGACAGAAGCTTTGCAGTTATTTGTGGATCAATTATTGAATGATCTAGGATTTCAGCAATTAAACGCTTTTGTAGATGTAGAGAACAAGCAAGCACGACGTCTATGTGAACGAGCAAATTTTAAATTGATTGAAATCGAACAAGCTGCAATTCAAAATCCAGTAGATGGAAGTTGGCGAGATATTTGTAAGTATGAAATCGTTAAATAAGAAAGATAATTATAAATGATGAATGAATTTGAATTATTTTTGAATTTGGATAATTTGGCTATTTAAGTCATCAGCGTACTTAAATAGACCAAATCAAACAATATAGATGAAAGATTAAGAGAGTTTCGCTTTAATTTTAGCTGAAACTTGTGCAGGATCGGCACGTCCGGCTATGAGCGGACGTAGAGAGTTCATCACCTTACCCATATCTTTCATGCTAGTAGCTTCTTGCGCAGTAATTGTTTGCGCAATGATGGAATCAAGTTCTTCCTCAGTCATAGCTTCTGGTAGAAATTGAGATAACACCTCAATCTCGGCTTGTTCCTTACTAGCTAAATCATCTCGATTTGCACCTAAAAAGGCTTTAACCGATTCTTTGCGTTGTTTGATTTGCTTTTCAATGACCGCAAGAACTTGCTTATCGTCAAGCTCTATGCGCTCATCGACTTCGATTTGCTTGATTGCTGCCTGTAGACTACGTATTACCGTTAACTTGTCCATTTCTTTAGCACGCATAGCGGCTTTTAAAACTTCAGTTATTTGGTTTTTTAAAGGAGTCATTTATCTTGTCCAGGTTAGTCAATCAATCACAAATTAATCTTAGTAAAGGCGAGTAGTACGTACTGATTCGCGAGCCAATTTCTTTTGGTAGCGTTTAACAGCAGCAGCTTTTTTACGTTTACGTTCTTGAGTTGGTTTTTCGTAGAATTCACGTTTACGAACGTCAGCAAGAACACCCGCTTTTTCGCATGAACGTTTGAAACGACGGATAGCTACGTCTACTGGTTCGCCTTCTTTCAATTTAACTTGTGGCATGAAGAATCCTCATTAAGTTATGGATAAGATCTCGGGTCGAATTACCCTTGATCACAAGTGAAGGTCAGTATTTTACTCATTTACATCTCATATCACAAGTCTATAATAGGTTTCGCAATATTTTGAAATGGGCAAAAGGCAGTTTAATGATCGTTTTAGGCTTGGAAACTTCGTGTGATGAAACAGGACTCGCACTCTACGATAGTGAGCAAGGATTACGCGGACAAGTATTGTATAGCCAAATCAAACTGCATGCAGAATATGGTGGTGTGGTACCTGAATTAGCTTCACGTGACCATGTGCGTAAGTTAATTCCGTTATTAAAACAATTGCTTGAAGAAAGTAAAGTTGATAAATCAGAAATTGATGCAATTGCATATACTCGCGGGCCGGGCTTGATGGGTGCATTAATGACAGGCGCATTGTTTGGTCGTACGTTGGCATTTGCACTGAATAAACCTGCAATTGGTGTACATCATATGGAAGGTCATATGTTGGCGCCTTTGTTGTCTAAAACTCCACCAGAATTTCCATTTGTGGCACTTTTAGTCTCTGGCGGACATACTCAATTGATGGCTGCTTATGGAATTGGTCAATATGAATTATTGGGTGAGTCGATTGATGATGCAGCAGGTGAGGCATTCGATAAAGTCGCTAAAATGATGGGTCTACCATACCCAGGTGGTCCAAATATTTCGAAATTGGCGATCAATGGCGACATCAATGCCTTTGAATTTCCACGTCCAATGCTACACCAAGGTTTAGATTTTTCATTTAGTGGTTTAAAAACTGCCGTTTCAGTTCAATTGAAAAAAGTTGAAGGCGAAGGTCGTGAGGCGGATATCGCTGCATCATTCCAAGAAGCGTTGGTTGATACATTGGTGAAAAAATCAGTGAAAGCATTAAAACAAACGGGTTTAAAACGTTTAGTAATTGCCGGCGGTGTAAGTGCAAACAAGCGTTTACGTGAGCGCTTAGAGGCTGATTTGGCAAAAATCCGTGCAAATGTGTTTTATGCAGAACCTGCGCTGTGTACAGATAATGGTGCAATGATTGCGTTTGCAGGTTATCAGCGTCTTAAAGCGGGTCAGCATGATGATTTGTCTGTTACAACTACACCGCGTTGGCCGATGACGGAATTAAGTAATCCAAACGAAGCGTAAAAATCGTTAAAAAAAGAACCGCATTTGCGGTTCTTTTTTTAATCTAAATTTGAAAATAACTGCGCGCTGCTGATTTTTCGCATAAATCCTGCACGTTTTAATGCCAATGTCACCATGTTGGTATTGCAAGATTGAATGCCTTCAAAATTACCAAGATCTTCTGTAATGAGTTTCCATAAATCACTTGAATCATTACATAGGACATGCCAGAAAAATTGTGAATCTCCACTAATGCCAAATAGGCAGCGTGTGTTTTTAAGTTCAGACAAGGTCTTGGCAATTTGATTTGCTGCATCTGGACGAGCTTTAATCAAAATAATCGCTTCTGACTTATAGCCCATCAAACTGGGTTCTACATCGACACGAATGTTGAAAATGCCTTCTTCCAATAAATCATTCAATAATTTATGAGTTTTATGTTCACTGAGTTCGATTTGCTCTGCCAAACTTTTAATAGATGAACGCCCATCAATAGACAGAGCATGAATCAGTTTTAATTCTATTTCAGTCAAACTTCTAAAATTGATGTTTTTATCGCTTGTACCTTCTAAAGCTTTGGGTTTGCTTGCCCAAGTAAATGGTTTTAATACGGCTTGGGTTTCTACGGTTTTAATATCCGGAATATGCGTAACAAAATCATGCATCCAAACAGAGAGATCGGCGGCCTTTTCTAATCCAATTTCAAGGAAAATATCGGCAAGTCCTGTGGTTAGAAAAACAATGCGTACTTCTGGACGGTTTGCAAAAAAATGCGCAACTTCTTTTTCCTTCCCAAATTTCACACTGATCCAGACATGAACGGTGTAACCCTTATTGGCAACCACAGGATTTAATTCAATTGCAGTTCGTATAACTTGGTCATCTAGCAATCTACCTAGACGTCGAGACAGCTTTTTTTCAGGGACATCACTAATCTGGCTCAGTTCTCGCCATGATCCTCTCGGATTGGAGATAAGAGCTTTGATGCATGCAGTATCGATTCCGTCGAAACTAAAAGATTCACTCATGATGATTGACTTGTCTAAAAAATAATTATAATCTAAATTTAAGTCTATAAAATAAAATACAACCTGTATTTATGTCTAAATATTAAATGAGACGCTTATGGATGAGTCAAAAATGCAAAACTCAATTTCCACACAAGGAAATGTATCACAAAAGAAAGTTATTCTTGCAGGAACTGTAGGAAATGCTATTGAATGGTTCGATTGGACGATTTATGCAACTTTTGCAGTATTTTTCGCGAAACAATTTTTCCCATCAGATGATCCAACTGCATCCTTGCTTGCGACCTTCGCAATTTTTGCTGTAGGTTTTTTCATGCGTCCATTAGGTGGAATCGTATTGGGGATCTTTTCTGACCGCTATGGTCGAAAAGCAGCTTTGGCCGCAACCATCATAATGATGGCAGGTGGTTCTTTGATGATAGGTCTTTCACCAACCTATGAATAATTGGTATTTTTGCGCCGATTATTTTGGTATTAGCGCGATTACTTCAGGGTTTATCTTTGGGTGGTGAGTTCGCTTCAGCGGCAACTTATCTTTCAGAGATGGCACCAAAAAATAAACGCGGATTCTATTCAAGCTTTATGTTTTTCAGTTCAGCGATTGGTATTTTGATGGCCTCAGGTCTTGCTTGGGCTTTAACAAGTACTTTAACTGAAACGCAAATGAGCGAATACGGATGGCGTATTCCGTTTATTTTGGGTGCGATTGGCGGCTTGGTGGGTATGTGGATTCGTAAATCAGTACCTGATAGCGAAATGACCCATAAAAAAGAATCAGTAAAAAATCCTTTGGTTGTACTGATTAAACGTCATCCGAAAGAAACGCTTCGTATTGTGGGTATTTCTATCTTAACAACATTTGCATTCTATATTTTTGTGGTCTATGTCCCGACCTATGCCATTAAAGTTTTAGGCGCAGAGCCACAAACAGCCTTTGCTGCAAATACTGTTGGCTTAATTATCTTTATGCTGTGTCAGCCTGTATTTGGCTGGCTATCAGACAAAATTGGTCGTAAACCGCAGTTGATCGTGTTTGCTGTGGGATATTTAGTGTTCTTTTATCCAATCATTAAATGGATGGATGGCACGTTTGCATCTATTTTATTGGTCGAGCTTTTCGGCTTGGTTTTATATGCTTTATATACCGCCATTGGCCCAGCTGTCATGTCTGAACAGTTTCCGACAGAAGTTCGTGCAGTTGGCATTGGCGCACCCTACAACTTGATGGTGGCTTTACTCGGCGGCACAACACCGTATGTGCTAACTTGGCTACAAAGTATTGGTAAACAAGATTATTTCTACTTTATGGTATTGGTTGGCGCATTATTAACATTAATCACATTTATGAAAATGCCTGAAACGGCAGGAAAAGGTTTGGAAGATATAAAATGAATATTGTGAATTTATCTGCACTTGAGCTTGGTCGCCAGATTGCCTGCAAAAAGATAACTTCAGTAAAGACAGTTCAATTTTATATTGATCGAAACCAAACATTTAAACATCTAGATTGTATTTCGGAATTATTCGAAATCGAGGCTTTGCAACAGGCACAACATTTAGATGAGTTGCTTCAGCAAGGCACACGATTGAGTCCATTTCATGGTGTGCCAATTTTACTAAAGGATAATCTGGATGTAGCGGGTCATATCACCTATGCAGGTACGGTTTATTTAGATCAAAAAGCGCAAGCGAACTGTAAACTGGTTGATCAATTGCAAGATTTAGGTTTAGTGATTTTAGGTAAAACTAAAATGACCGAGTTGGCTTTTGGTTTGTCTGGTCAAAATCCAATGCAAGGCACACCTAAAAACCCGTGGGCAGAGCAGCAATTTGCACCGGGTGGATCATCTTCAGGTTCAGCGGTTGCTGTGGCTAGTGGTCTTAGTCCTATGGCCTTTGGCGGTGATACAGGTGGTTCGATTCGTACACCAGCAGCATTAAATGGCATATTTGGTTTTAAACCTTCAGCCCATAAAATTGCCGACACGGGTGCAGTACCTTTATCCAAAACTTTAGATACTCTAGGGCCTTTTGCACGATTTGCAGATGATATTAGCGCTTTAGTCAATGTATTGATGGATGTAGATGTTGGAGCGGCATCAAGTCAAAATGTAATTTATGCTTTAGATGAATCTGCATTTCCATATCCGCTTGAGCCTGAGGTATTAACCCTTTGGCGCGAAGGGCTAAAACGCATCGAATCATTGGGAATCGAAATTAAAAATTGGCAACCACCTGCACATTTCGATTTTCATAATTTATCGGACCGGACGTCTGACATTATTGCTTATGAAAGTTATTTATATCATGGCGATACAGCTGAAAATGCTGAAACACAGATGTGGGAATTAGTTCGTCAGCGTGTGCTACGCGGTAAGAGTATTTCACAGGAAAAATACGAGTCATTGATTGCAGAGCGAACTGAGTTTCAGCAGACATTTAAAGCTTCTTTAAATGGTCGATGTTTGCTGTTTCCAGTGAGCCCATTCCTTGCAGTTGTGTCAAGCTCAACGGATACCGAGTTTAGTCATGTGGGTGAATACACGCGTCCATTTAACTATTTAGATGCACCAAGTTATGCTTTTCCAATGGCTCAAAGTGAAAGCGGACTGCCGATGGGTATTCAGTTGGTTTCATCTCAAGCTAATGATGTTAATGTGGTAAACACAGTGCAGAAAATTGCCAATGGTTTAGGTATTCGTTCTGTGCTTCCACCTATTTGTCAGAATTAAAGAATCATTTGTCATATTCAATAATAAAGAACCGCTATAGCGGTTCTTTTTTTATTTAGTTTTTTGGCTCTAGGCTTGTTTAAGTTGTTCTGACCCAATCCAATGCTTTGAAAATTGATAAGCAGCACGCCCTGAACGTTGCCCACGACCTTGACACCAACGTAGTGCCTCAGCACGCGCTTCATCTGTCCATGGCATCTCGGCTTTAGCCAAATAATGTTCAACAATTTCTAAATATAAATTTTGATCCATTGGGTAAAAAGACAGCCACATCCCAAAGCGATCAGACAAAGAAATCTTTTCTTCAATCGCTTCTTGTGGATGTAATTCTGTATATTGAGGAACATCTACACGGGTAATTGGTGTGTTTTCGTGCATAAATTCAGGCAATAAATGACGACGGTTACTGGTAGCATAAATAATAAAATTACTCGAACCTGATTGTAATGAACCATCTAAAACACTTTTTAAACTGCGATAGTTTTCATCTTCAGCATTGAATGCCAAATCATCACAATATACGATAAATTTTTCAGGGCGATGTTCAATCAACTTTTGGATTTCTGGCAAATCAGATAAATCATCACGCTCAATTTCAATTAAACGTAAACCTTGGTCTGCATAATGTGTGAGCAGAGCACGGACGATGGATGATTTACCTGTACCACGAGAGCCAGTGAGTAAAACATCATTGGCAGGTAAGCCATTTAAAAACTGTAAAGTGTTTTGAATCACTTTTTCTTTTTGACGCTCAATTCCTTTTAAATCTTCTAAATACATGACTTTGGGCTGTTGAATGGCTTTAAGCTGTTTATCTTGCCATTTAAACGCGATACTCGAAAAATCGGGTGCTTTTTTAAGCTCAGGCAAACTGTGCTGTAGTTGTAAGAGTACAGTAGATAGTGATTGAAGGATGTTGTCAGGTAAATCAATTGTAGCCATGATAAGTCAGCTTGTCGTGTCTTGTTGTTGGTTGGTATATGACAGCAGTGTACATCAATAATGCAGTTATAATCGCCTCAATATGTCAAAGTTAAATGATTGTTCTGGCAGATCTATGCTATTCGAATAACCAAAAAGTTGTTATAAATCTAGCTGAGTGAACAGTTTAAAGTGTGCTGAGGGATAGTCATGTTGTTTACAGGGTTTTCAAAAAGTATTAATCCACATCAGGCATATCGGATAAAAAAATTAAAGCGTCAGCTCGACCGTGCTGAATGTTATGAAGAATGGAAAGATATCGCACTTAAAATAGATGAAGAATCGGGTGCGCAAGAATGGAAATTCGATAATAGTTCACCGTATTTTGATGCAGAAATCATCACACATCGTTTAGGGTTACTGAGACGATATCGTGCTCAGAAACGTACTCGAGATTTGATGTACATTTTAAGTGAAGGTTTAACTTATGATGTTGGCAATATTGCTCATCCTTTACTGTTTACAGAAGCCTACGTCGGCACCAAAAAAATTATTGAAGACTATGTTGATGAGGTGAGTAAAAGTTTGGCATTTATCGCATCTGAAGAATGCGTTTGTCTTGATGCTGCACAAAAAATTGAATTCTTTGAACAAAGCCAAAAAGCCTATGGTCAACCTGTTTTGATGTTTTCAGGCGGTTCAACTTTAGGTTTGTTTCATACCGGTGTGTGTAAAGCACTGATGGAACAAGATTTGATGCCAAAAGTTCTGTCTGGTTCCAGTGCTGGCGCAATTATGACCGGGATGTTGGGTGTCTCTAAACCGTCAGAGTTTACCAATTTATTAAACGGACAAAATTTCTTTAGTGAGGCATTTCATTTTCGTAAATTGACTGAGTTAGTGCAGGGTAATGGCGGTTTGGCAGATGTAAAATATCTGAAAAAGTTTTTGGTTGAAAACTTAGGTGACTTAACTTTTGCCGAAGCTTATAAGCAATCTGGTCTGCATATCAATGTGGCAGTTGCGCCTTATGATGCATCCCAAGATGCACGAATTATGAATGCGTATACATCACCCGATTTGTTGGTTTGGAGTGCAGTGTTGGCATCTTGTGCAGTGCCCATTCTATTTCCACCGGTACGACTGACCAGTAAGCGTTATGACGGGCAATTTACGCCATATATGTCGGCAACGCGTTGGGTAGATGGGAGTGTGCGCAGTGATTTCCCACAGGAGAAAATGGCGCGTTTATATAATATTAATTACAGTATCGCCAGTCAGGTCAATCCGCATATTGTGCCGTTTATGCAGGATGATGTTTCACGCTTTCGTAAAAGTATGTTGAGTTGGCCTGAGCGGATCGTTCGTCGTCAAGGTAAGGTGATTAGTAAAGGGGTGATGGATTTTGCCCGTGAGCGTGCAGGAAGTATTCCACCGGTAAGACGTTTGCTTGATCATGGTTATGGCGTGGTGGACCAGCGATACTATGGTGATGTCAATATTGTGGGGAAATATGGCTTAAGACACTATAGTTATATGTTGCAAAATCCACGACCTTATCTGTTTAAGGTATTGCAGCGTGAAGGTGAAAGAGCCACTTGGCCGAAGATTTCATTAATCGAAACGCAAGCCCGCATCGGTAAGACCATTCAGCATTGTTTGGAATTATTAAATTATCAAAATGAACCCAGTCAACGACATGCAGAATTTATTGCAGTTTAAATTCACGGATTTAACGCAAATCATTTATGAGCCAAAAACCAAATCTAAAAGTTTGGTTTTTGGGCGTCGTCTATATCAATTTCAATTCAACCAACAAAATTATTGGCTCAAGGCGCAAGTCAGTGACAGCAGCCTTGAACATGTAGCCAGTTTTGGTCGTGAAATTGAGCTGTACCAACTATTTAGTCAAGCGTCTACACAAAACAGTATCACGTTAGCTTTTCAAGTGATAAAACAGTCGCATCTCAGTATTCAGCAAGAGTCTATTGACCAACTATTAATATTGCCGAATGCTGAGCCTTGGTTCGTACAGCCTGCATCGAGTTTGAGCATAGAACAGGTGAGGCAAGTGCTATGGCAAGCACTCGATGTGGTTGAACGATTAAGCCTGCACGGTTGGATACATGCAGATTTAAAACAAGAGCATTTTGTGAGTTGGCAAGGGCAGTGCAGACTCATCGATTTTGAGCAAGCGCTACCTTTAGAATTTGATCAGTTAGATGCCTTAACTGCGACACCACGTTATATGGCTCCCGAACTTTTCCATGGACAAGCGAAATCTTTGCACAGTGATATCTATGCTTTGGGGATTATTTTCTTGGAATGGCTGACATCACAGCGTTTAGAGGCGAAAAACTATGAAGATTGGGCCTATTTACATTGCCAACGCTTAAAGCTTGATCTGCCAATGCAATATCAAGGGTTTACTCAGCTATTGCAACACATGTTGATGAAGCAAAAAAATGACAGATTGGTGGATTTTTATCGCTTAAAAAGCGACTTAGTTGCTGAATTTGCTTAAGAAAAATACAAAAAAAGCACTATTGTTTTTTATTTAAACAAACAAGATGCTTTTTTATAAAAAAGGCTTGTCATGTAGGGGTGATCTCTATAATATACACAGCCATCGGGGACGTGGCGAAATTGGTAGACGCACTGGATTTAGGTTCCAGCGCCGCGAGGTGTGAGAGTTCGAGTCTCTCCGTCCCCACCACTGAATTACTAAACATGAGTTTAGTAGTGAAGGTCACAGAGGATTGGTGTAATGGTAGCATGACGGTCTCCAAAACCGTTCGTCAAGGTTCGAATCCTTGATCCTCTGCCAATTTTTAAAAAGTCTGACATTGTCAGCAACCCTGTTGGGGACGTGGCGAAATTGGTAGACGCACTGGATTTAGGTTCCAGCGCCGCGAGGTGTGAGAGTTCGAGTCTCTCCGTCCCCACCACTTAATTTATTAAGTTGCCAAATAAACAGGTTTTTAAAACAAATTAAAGTCTGACATTGTCAGCACCCGAGTTGGGGACGTGGCGAAATTGGTAGACGCACTGGATTTAGGTTCCAGCGCCGCGAGGTGTGAGAGTTCGAGTCTCTCCGTCCCCACCATTAGATTAAGCAAGGTTTTATACCTTGCTTTTTTGTTTTTGAAATTCGAAAAAATCAGTGTCTTAAACATGGTCTTTTTTGAAGACTAATTCTAATAATAAAATCTAATGAAAGATGATGAACCAGGAGATACAGCAAGATGTCTAATCTTGCTTTTTTATTGTCTGAAATTTAAATCAATAAAAATGTGTCAGCAACATCAAAGGTAAAAAAAAGCCCGCATATACGGGCAAGTTTTTTAAATGCGGATTCGAATCAATCGAATTAAATCATTTATTTCAAATCGTTCGAATAAATTATAGAGAAGATTATGCCTTTAAATGATCTTCAAACTCTTCACCGAGCTGCATGGCCAAAGCATTACCAGACAAATCTACAGTCACTAAACCATATTCTTTTTTAAAACTGAATGTAAATCCACGATTATCTGCCAGTGTACGAACAGAATATCCTAACTTTTCTAACCAAAGACGGAAGGCAACTAAATTTTTTGCTTTAACCACTTTTTTCACGAGCGAACTCCTTATCAATCATTAAAATATTAAATAGGGGTGTCAAAATATTTTTTAAAGGGGAAATGGAAAACTTTTATTTAAAATATGAAATTTTGATGGATAAATAAACAGATTATCGGCTTGTAAACTGTATAAATTCATTTAACTCGCTGTTTTATAACAAGCTAAACTTAATGTAAGTAAATATAACGTATTTTAGAAATTTGGGTTTTAACTGCTGGCTTAAAATCTATCCTATGCGTATAGAGAAGCTGTGTGCAAAATAAGCGATGACTTAACTTAGAAAGTATAGTGGATTAGGTGTGCAGTATTGATTGCAAATAACAGCTTGTTCAAAACCTAATTCGCTGGATAGGTGAGCATGCAAAGCTATTTCACATCAAGATTTGTCGAAATGCTTTTATACTATGTCCCATCGATATAAATAGATTGAATGCATGCAAAACATTGAGCACGATGTCAAAGCAAAAATTGAACAGATGCAACAAGCGGGGCAGACGCCTATTGCGGTGATGCTTGGACATGAAGATTGGTTGGTCTTTTCGGAGCAATCCAAAGTGGCATATACGCCTTTTGGCAGTGCGCGACGTTATCAGCCTGCATTAGGTGGCTTATTGATGGTGCGTATCGATGAAATGCAAGCGGTTCGAGTTGTGACTCAAGCTGAATTGGACGAATTTGCTGCAAGCAATCAAATTTTATAAATATAAAATGATAAATCGACCCGAAACATTCATCACAAATAAAACAGTTTATTTATGATGAAATCTAAAATGCTTATAACTCGCAATCCAATTAAAAATTGTCTTTGAGTTCTCTTAAGCGCTGAAACGCTTCAACACTTTCTGCGCGTAAAAATGGATTGGTTTCTAGTTCTAATTCAATGCTGCTTGGCAAAGTACATTGTCCAAGCATGCGTAGGGATTCAACCTCATCAAAACGCTGTTGTATGGCAAGGTTGTCGGGTTCAACATGCCGCGCAAACTGCGCATTCGACAGGGTGTATTCGTGAGTACAATACACTTGAGTTTCTGCAGGGAATGCGGCAATACGGTTCAATGAATCGTACATTTGTTGAAAAGTACCTTCAAATACACGTCCACAGCCCATAGCAAATAATACGTCGCCACAGAACAGTGTATGAATGTCATCTATAAAATATACGATATGCCCGAGGGTGTGGCCGGGAGTTGCTGTTATTTCGACTTCAAGACCATGAAATTCAAAACGGTCATTATGATCGAGAGGAAAATTCACCCATGGAATACGGCTTAATTCTGCACGGGGGCCGTAAACGGCAATGTTTTTATTTTGAATAAGTTCAGGTACACCACCGACGTGATCTTTATGCCAATGCGTTAGCCAAATTTGCGTAAGATTAAGCTGATGTACCTGACAATAGCGCTCGACCAAAGCGGCTTCAGTAGGATCTACTGCAATGACATCATGGCTTTCGGTGTGCTCAAGCAGCCAAATATAATTTTGCAGTGAATTTTTGACATCCAATGTATGTATTTTAAACGTCATATCCATTCATTCAATATTTTAAATTAAGTTAAAGTTAGCATGAAAATGCTCAAAAGGTATGATTATCGATTTTCAACCCTAAATAAACGACAGAGTTCATAGCGCTATTTTAGTCTGGTGTCTCATCTACAGATACAGGATTACCAATGGTATAAAAGTGCCCGCCAGCAACATGATGTAGGCTTTTCCATTCATCTGCTACTTCATGATAATACCAATGTCCGTTACGGAAGACGCGGTCGTCTGCATAAGCAGCAATGACTTCGCCGATAAACAGATCATGTGCTTGTTGATTGTGAGGTTCAGGAATAAGTTTGCACAGTAGCCAGGCAGCACAACCTTCAACCACAGGAATATCTGAGTTATTAAATTGAAATAATTCCACGCCACATTGGCGTAATTTTTCTGGCGCATCACGTTGGCTCATCATGCCAAGTGCATAGACCAGTTTGAGTTGTTTCAGTGTTGGCACTTGTAAGGCGAAATAACCTGAATTTTCAATAATTTCACGTGTTTTAGTTGATTTATCCAGTACTACTGTCACTTTTGCAGGGTTGAACTCTAAGGCGCATGCCCATGCAGCAGTCATCACACCAGTATGGGTTTGATCCTGAGCAGAGACGAGCACAGTCGGCCCATGATTTAAAAGTCGGTATGATTTTTCTAAAGGAACGGGGTGAATATGCGTTTTCAAAATTGTGCCTATATTTAAGTTCATCTAAAACTTAGATGTTTTATTAAAAAGTGTTGCTACATAGCATATAACGCATGAAATATTTTCAAAAGCCTTTAATATAAATCACTAAATCAGGAGTTCAATCAATGAAAATGTATCAAGTGGACGCATTTACCCAAGTGTTATTTAAAGGCAACCCAGCGGCGGTTTTGGTGTTGGATGAATGGTTAGATGAACACTTGATGCAACAGATTGCTTTGGAAAATAATCTATCTGAAACTGCATTTGTGAAAAAAATCGACAGCAGCAATTATGAAATTCGTTGGTTTACACCGACCACTGAAGTGGACTTCTGTGGACATGCGACATTGGCCAGTAGTTATGTGCTTTTTGAGTTTTATACGGCTGAAAAAAATATCCAATTTCATGTCAAAAATCTCGGTATTTTTAGCGTAAATAAAGCTGAAGATGGAAAAATTCTGATGAATTTCCCTGTGCGTCGGGCACAGGTCGTGAGCGAATATCCTGAAGAGCTACGTCTAGGGTTGAGTCAACCTTTCAAGCAGGTTTATTTGAATGAGCAGGCGTATATCGTGGAATACGAAACGGCTCAACAAGTTTTGGACGAACAACCGAATTTTGAAATTTTAAAACGACTGGGCAAAATCCGCACCGCCATCACAGCGCCGGGTACGATCACTGATGTTGCAATCACTGCGGCAGCCCAGCAATATGACTGTATTTCACGCTATTTTGCACCGGGTAATGGCATCAATGAAGATCCTGTTACGGGTTCTATTCATACCGGAATCGTGCCAATTTGGGCAGAACGTCTACAAAGAGGTCAGATCTTAGCGTATCAAGCATCAAGCCGTGGTGGTGAGTTACATTGTCAAATGCTCGAAAATGACCGTATAGAAATCTCAGGCTATGCGTGTTTATATATGCAGTCGGACATTTATATCTGAACATAAATCAAATACATGCTGTCTCATTCTGCAGCATGTATATAATAAAAAGTAACTATTAATCCAGAAAAGCTCAGCATAAAATCAAAACCAATCTGATCGACAGCACTGCGCTGATCGATGCTAAATATAAAGGACACTTGAATTACATGCGTATTAAACATTTAACGCTTTCACTTTTTTTTGCAGGTTTAAGTACCAGCCTATTTGCTCAACCTATATTGGTTAAAACTGAACAAGCCATTGAAGAATATAAATTAGATAACGGTTTTCGTGTGGTTTTGGCGCAAAACGATAAAGAAAGCAAAGTGTTTATGAATACGGTGTATTTCACGGGTTCTTTAAATGACCCTGCGGGCAAAGGTGGTTTGGCACATTTGCTCGAACATTTGGCCTTTAAAGGCACTGAAAATGTCAAAGGTGATGAATTTCAGCGTCGCTTAGACCAATTCACGCTGATGACCAATGCCAGTACGGATTATTATTCAACGAAATACACCAATGTGATTCGTCCTGAACAAAGTTCGATTGACCAAGTTTTGCATTTGGAAGCAGAACGGATGGACAAATTGGTACTTCAGGAAAAATTTGTACCGACAGAAATTGATATCGTTAAGCGTGAACGTGAAATTCGTTTAGATCAGCCATTTTCAGTGTTAATCGACCAAGTTTTAAAAGAAGCCTATGGCAATCAATCTTTAGGCCGCTTACCGATAGGTGATTTGAAAGAACTTCAATCCATCAATATGAACGAATTAAACCAGTTCTATCGCCGTTGGTATGCGCCAAATAATGCAGTGATGGTGATTTCTGGTAAGTTTGATAAAGCTGCTGTATTAAAACAAATTGATCAACAATTTAGCCCAATTGCCGCACGCCAAATTCCTGAACAGGCCAAAGTCCCTAAATTAGATGGAACGAAATTAAAGCAACGCGAATTTACCGTTCATAAGGGCAGTGACTTTGGTAAATTTAATATTTATTTAAATGGTGCAGTCGAACCGATTAAAACCGCTTTGGCGGTATCTCCAACTTTGTATACCTTACAGCCAAGTGGGCATTTGTATCAAAGCATGGTGGAAACAGGGACAGCAACCGCAGTTCAATCCACCACATGGTTAGATAAAGATTTTAATTTGGTGTTTATGGGGGCGATATATGGCCCAAGTCATGATGCTAACAAAGTGGCAACCAGTCTGGCACAAGGTGTAGAGCAGAATAAAGCCTTTAATGACGTCGAGCTAAACCGTGTTAAAAGCCTGACTCGAAATATGGCTGACAATGTCAAAAATAGCGCAACAGCACTTGGCGAGCGTCTCAGTTCTTATACTGTGGCTTATAACGGGGACTGGTCTCAATATTTCCGTGACTTAGATAAAGTGCAAAAGCTGAATGTAAGCGACGTGAATCAGGTGTATAAGGACTTTCTAAAGCCTGAATACCGTGTTACAGGAAATATTCTGCCTACACCTGAAGATCAAAAGAAAGCACAGCAACAGGCTGCGTCAAAACCTGCTGAAACTTTAGATCAGCAAGCGCCTGCAGAAGAGCCATTGAAAGATGCGAGTGTTTATCGTGCTGAAGTGAAGCAATATGTTGCAGAGTCTAAGCAATATTTAAATCAGAAAGAAAAACAGATTCAGCGCGCTAAATTTAAAAACGGCATTCAGTATGCATTGTTTCCAACTAAAACTCGTGATGACAAGACTTATGCAACGATTGCATTGGATTTTGGTACAGCGCAAAGCTTAATGAATAAAGGTGAGTTGCTAGATTTGACAGCTTATCTCATGTTCCGTGCATCTAAAGATCAAAGTTTACAGCAAATTGCCGATAAAATTATTGATGTTGGTGGCGGTGCAACGGTCAGTGCAAATGATAATGGTCTCATGATTCAGGTGGTTGCACGTAAAGAAAAATTTGCTGATTTTTTGCAATATGTTATTGATGTTATTAAAAATCCAGCATTTGAACAGTCACAATTTGATTTAATTAAAGCGCAAAGTTTATCGAGTTTGGATCGACCTTATACAGAGCCGGATACCGTTGCTGCAATGACACTGTCGCGTATTGTCGAGATCTATGAGCCGGGGGATATTCGTTATCACTTCGAACCTGAACTTGCGAAAAAACAAATTGAGTCGGCTACACGTGATCAAGTGCAGCAGTTACATCAAAAATTCTTTAAAACACAGCATGCACAAATTGCGGTAACAGGTGATTTTGATACCAAGCAAATAGAAAAAATTCTGAAAAAAGAATTTGCAGATTGGAAAACCCGCGAGCCATATCAACGCTTAGAGTCTACATTTACAGCGTATCCTGCACAGAAAGTGCATGCATTGTCTGAACAGCGTGAGTTTGGTAGTTACCAAGCCATTATGACTCTACCTGTAGGTGTAGAGCATACCGATTCTCCTGCGTTACAAGTATTACGCCACATACTTGGTGATTCACAGTTGTCTTCACGTCTAGCCCAAGAGTTACGTGAAAAGAATGCACTGGTTTATGGTTTTAGTGCAGACATTAATTTTGATGAATGGGTGAATTCAGGTGTACTGAGTATTGATGCAAACTACACTGCGGGTAAATCAGCACAAGTTTCTCAGTCTGTTCATAAAGTTTTGCAAAACTTATTGAAAAATGGCGTGACGGAACAGGAAGTAGAAGCAGCCAAAGCCAGTATTTTGAAAAAGCGTTTAACTGCACTTGAAGATGACCGTCGCATTCATAGTATGTTGATTCCACAGTTAGAAAAAGGTCGTGATTTAAACTATCGTGAACAGCGTGATCAACGCATTGCTAGTTTGACCAAAGCGGATGTTAATGCTGTCATCAAAAAATATATTCAACCTGAGCGTTTGGTTGAGGTGATGGCTGACCAATATGGTCAAGCTGTAAAATCTACTCAAAAATAAACCGAATAAAAAAATCCTCCAGATGGAGGATTTTTTTTGAGCCGCAATGGATAGCTTGATAGCAAAATAGCTTAATGAACTTATAGGCGGTAGAACTGACGCGCATTTTGTTGGAAGACTAAAGTCAGCGCATCAGGATCATAACTCGCGACCGCATCTGAAAAGGCGTCAATAATATTCACCAAGGATGCACTCACACTATCCATCGGGAAGTTAGAGCCAAACATCACACGGTATTTCCCAAAGCATTGTAGAGCATGAGAAATAAGCGGAAAGGCGCAATCGAAAATCTCTTGTTTGGATGCAAGGCGTTGTTCTTTATGAAACTGATGACCCAGCACCGGCATGAATAATCCAGACATTTTGGTATAAACATTTGGGCAACTTGCCAGTTCAGCTAAATCATCTTTCCAACGAAACAAGATATTGTCACGTGAAGTTTGGGTTAAGCCTGTATGTGAGCCGACAGGTCCAAAGGCACCGACAGGTGTCCCAAAATGATCCAGAACGATAGATGTTTCAGGGAAAGCACGTGCTAAAGCGGTTAAATCACGAATTTGGTCTGAATAAACCCATGCATCAAAACTTAAATTCATTTGAGCAAGGGCTTCAAAACCTTTCATAAATTTTTTATTGGTATAGAGATGGGGCTCATTGGTCCATGCGTGAACTTTTGGGTCTTCATGTACAGCTGCCATTTTTCGTATGCCACGAAAATGTGGGGAGGCTTGTTTATGCATTTTAAGAATTTTCTTAAAACTACTGTCACATGGGTCTGCAGTGCCGACTATGGCGCCAAGTTTAATCTTTTGAGCATTAAAGTCTAAAGATTCAATAAACTTTGTTTCACCAACCACCCCTTTGCCTTTATGGTCATGCCAGCTCGCTTCTACATGTACGATTTGATCGACCAGATAATGTCCTGCATCTTGCTTATAATTTTCAGGCAAATACGGTGTCGTCACATGTTTGGTTAAACCAACTGTGTCAATTAACTCTTGCGGCTTAACTAAGCGCATCATTTTGTCGAGCAAGTAGGGATGTTTACCCAATAATTTCACGGCAAGTGAAGCGGCATGTGGGGTATTGTATGGATCCCATTGATGTATATGTGAATCCACGATGGCAAAATCGAGCGTCTGCATTGCTATCCTTGTCCTTAAAACCATGTCCATTTCTTGCGTATTTCATTGTATTTCCGAATACGCGAGGCACTGAAAATAGCATGAATGATGAAAATACAACGTTATGACTAAATATTAAATCAAAGCTTTGTGAAAGAGAAGTTGTATAAAAAAAGCCCCGAAGGGCTTTTGATTAATGCTGATGATCGTGGTCGTGATCATGCTTGTTTGCATGGAATTCTTCGTTATGACGGAAGCGAAGATAGTTTTCAAACTGTTCGCAATATTCATCATAATTATCTTCAAGCATCATTTGAAATTGTTGAAGAATATAAGACATCACTTGATCTTTGGCATCACGCATTTCTTTGCCATCTTTGAAGCCATTTGCAGCAACCCAAGTATTAAAGCGAGCAGTACCAAATAACATGGCAGCACTCACTTGGCCGCGCATTTCTGCAGGTTTAACTTGAGAACCTTTTTCAACACGACAAAATTCATTGGCTTGTTTAATAAATTCATCCGCACGTTCAAAGAAAGCTGCATTCAACGCTTCTTCTTCGGTTACATCAGTAGCTTCAATCTTTTGAACCATGAATGTGTCCTAGCATAAAAATCTAATGCAGTATTATAGGCAAAGCCTTGCAGAAACTAAACCTTTGACTTAATCTAAAAAATAGCCTAAGTAAAATGGAATGCTTCATGCAAGACGCAATCGCAGTGCAAAGTCTGAAAAGTGATATTGCATTACTTCGACAAAATATTTGGCCGCCCTCAACCTTAGCCAATGTAGAAGGGCTGCCCATTTATTATGGTACACAGTCTGAAGTAGCCGAATATTATGCACAGTGGACAGGCTTAATTGAACGTGCTCAAGACTTATTTCAACCCTTTGTGGAAGATGAAGTCCTTGATGCAATCCATTTGCCGAGTCATTTGAATCTGCCGCTTTTTTATTTTCATGTGGATCGTATTCGAATCAACAAAACACGTGCGAAAGAATCTAAAACCTTTCGTGGTATTGCAAGTTTGGTTGAAAAATGTGGGCAGTTTGAAGCAGATCAAATTCAAGCGATGCGACATTGGCTAGACAGCGATGACACTGCAGCCTTGGTCGGACACCGTGAATTTATTGACCTCAGAACCTATGTATTTCAACATGGGCAAAGTGATTATACCCGTACTCGTTTTTATGTGAATGGCATTGTACTTAGTGTCGAAAACGAGTTTAAATTGGTGGATGCCCGTGACAAACCACGTAAAGCCCGTAGCGATAGCTATAGTGACCCTTTAGCAGATAACAATACGTGGAAAATCTTTGGGAAATATCGTTAATTAATAAATATCGTTAATTACTGATGTTACGCAGTAACATCAGAAGCGCCATTTGATTCAAATAAAAGAGCGATACGCGGCAACGTCATCCGCAAGTGTTTGAGACAGAACTACATCTATTTAAAGATGTTTTTGCGATACTTTGAATAAGTAGACGCTAGTGAACGAGTTTTGCGGTGAGGAGCATTGCTCCGCAAGATGGTTTCCTTGCGAAGCTTCGCTTCTCATTTTGCCGAAACAAAAGTACTTCCAGCCGAAGGCTAATCCCTTTATTTAAACCCTAGATGTAAGACTCCGTCGAATAGACTTAAAAATCATTTTAAAAATGCGTAATTACTTTTACGCGCGTAACATCAGTTAATTAAATATGTTGACGATATTACTTAGAACGTGAATTTAGTTCGCTGCACAAGGATGCTTTGGATTATGTAATCCACGCCCTAATGTGAAAATAGCCACTATGGCAAATGCCGAAATTGAAAGTTTGGCTCATGCAGAGCAATTGACTGATTTTTATATGACCTTATTGCAAGGGATGACGATACAAGCACGTGATGGTATGGCCTTGACACAATTACAACGCATGGTGAGTAATGCCATGAAATCATGGGGGTTATTAGCACAAGGTTAAATCAGTATGGATTATGAATTAAACCCCCAATAGCAGTGTAGCCTTAAGGCAATTTTCTTAGTTTTTTTGAATGACTGATATGCAAATACTATATTGAAGTTTATTTGCAGGGATGAATTTTAATGTCGCCCAATTCCATCACACTGATATAACCGTCAACCGCAATTAAATTGTCGCTTTGACTCGATAGGGTGAGACATTCTCCAGACTTGACGCTAGATAGTAGCTGACCTTGTTGCGGATTCAAGTTCATGCTGTAAATACTCAGTGTGCCAGCATCGGTTTTGATTTGGTAAGACTCATCACCATAGTCCTCATTATTATTGCGCAGGACTTTAAAGGTTCGTCGTGTCTGATCAAAGTTTTGAGTTGGAGAAAGCGGCTTTTCGACTTGTAAGGATGCCGTGCGCCTTAATTCGGTACTTTGCACAGGCTTATGTTGTTCACTACAAGCACTCAGTATTGGGAAAAATATAAAAATAAGTGAAAATGAAAATAGGGGATAAATTACAGGTATGTGACTTTTCAACATAAAACCACCCTGAATCTAAGTTTTCAGATAGCTTATTTTAAAAGTTTTTATCCAGAAAACAAAAATAATAGGTTCTCAAAATATTTCAATGTAACTGAGTCAAACTAAGGAAATGATGAATTGAAAATAGCCGACTATGAACCTGAATGTTCAACAAATGAATATCTATATGACAATGTAGGATACAAATAAAAAAGGGAGACTCATTGAATCTCCCTTAGGTTTTATTTAATGAGTTTTCGACTGACAAGGAATTGTTCCGTCGCTTCTAAAAGTTTATCTGCATAAACCTCTTGCTTTGCAGTCAACCAACCGAGAACAAACCAATCACTAGCTTCCAGCTCTGTTTGCTGAATATATTGTGCAGAAGAGGAAAGGACTTGATATTCCTGAGCCGCGACTTGTGCATCATTGAGCGCTTTACTATATTTCTGCAAGTTTTTTACATCATAAATAGACGTCAAAATTGGGAAGCTAAATTTAAGCTCTTGTATGCGCTGAGAAAGCACATCTAAGCTTTCAAAATTGTTAATGTCGGCATCATTTAAAGCCTCTTGCAGGGCTTTATATTGGTTTTGAAGGGTAGTTTGAGCATACCATTTAAAATCATGTTCTTGCGGTGCATCATCGACTTTCAAACTAAACATTAAAAGCTCAAGATAATGATGCACATTTTGAGTCGATTTAACCAAATTGCCTAACTTCTCTTTGGCATACAAAATATCTTTGGTTAAATTTTCTGAGGTCGTTGGGTTTTGTAAAAAGCCACCCAAGGTATTTTGCATGTGCTCAAAATGGTGTAATTGTTCAAACTGCTGTTTAAATGCGCCCAATTGCATGGCCCATTTTTCAACGATATCGCTGTTCCAATCTTTAAACAGCGAAATGGTTAATTGTAAATGATGGAGTGCTTTTTGAGCTTGTGTAATGTGCTCGGCCTGAGCAACACCTGCAGAAATTGCGGCAATATTAGGCAGAAGGTGCTGCATTTCCTGTGCAATTAAAAGTCGTAAGTTTTTTGCGGCAGTGTCTTTTTTACTGAGTTGAAATTCTTTAGCCTCAACTGCTGGACTCACAGTTTGACTCAATGCCAACAAGTTGCCAATTTCGGCTTTACTTCGAACGTCTAACCACAAATGGTACTTTTTAACCCATTCAAAACTAAAGGCAAGGAGCGATTGAATAGAGCCGCTTTTCAGTTCAAATTCAACTTCGTGAACCTCTGTTTCTGTATTGTTGCTACGGATACAGCCGATATCTAAGCTAACTTCGATTTTGGCGTCTTCAAACTCTATGACGCGATAAGTTCTCAGAATGTCGGTTTCAAACTGAAGTTGTAGTGAATCTTGCTGATCGCCTAAAGTGGTTTTTAAAACTGATTGAACTTCAGCTTCATTACTATAAACAGATAAATCTAGGGCAGGAGCTTGTTCAAGTTCACCCAAATCTAAGTTATGCTCAAAGCGTTCAATGTGGCTTTTACCTGCAGCTTTCAGGGTTTGAATCCAGCGGGTTCCTTCTAAACGTTGACGCAAGGCTGCATGCTGCTGTGCCATTTGTCGATCTGGGGTATCAAAATATTTAGCTTTAAGTTGAATTTGTTCAGATTTTTTTGGATCGAGTGCCTTTAATAATGCAGTTCGACGTGCTTCTGGAATCTGGAACTTTAATTCAACTTCAACCATGGTTTTCTGTCCTGATGTCACAACTTCATGATCTGGCATGAAGCGATCTTTAAATTTTTATAAAAATGAAAAACTAAAATGTGCGTAAATTTTCTATGAGTTAAACGCGTATCGATTGTAGCGAAAAACAGTTGAGAAGTAAGACTTGACGGATTTGAAAACTCTGCTTTTGGACTAAGAAAAGTTTTAAAAGATGGATATTCCATCAATTGTATAATTCACAATGGTTCGACTTTCATGGGATCAAAATAAAATTTTACGCCTTTAAGGCGGACGAATTTTAAGCTATGTTGATTAAAATAAGTTCAGGATGAGCACAACATGAATTCACAAGTACAACCCGAGTTTAATCGAGATTTAAAGCCCGAATTTCAGTTGCCTATTCGTGACTACTCGCAATTTTATCGATTTTATTTGACTGAACATCGAAATATCATGAGCCGACGTTTACATGCCACAGGCAGCAGTATAGGACTCTATTTCTTCACGAAAGCAATTTTAAAAAAACAACCAAAGTATTTTGCTTATGGTCTGGTTTCAGGCTATGCCTGTGCATGGGTCGGACATTTTTTCTTTGAAAAAAATAAGCCGGCAAGTTTCAAGCAGCCTTTATACAGCTTTATTTCCGATTGGCGCATGCTGTCTGATATTGTGAAGGGGAACTTAAGCTTAAAAGACCGTAATTTAGATAAGATTGATAGTTAATTATTTATTAATCAAACGTTTAATTTTTATTGATTTTGGTGTAGTTTTTTGGGTAAATGACTTGTAAGTTTAGAGTGATTAGTCTAATAATGTTCATATTGTTTATTCACTGTTTATCTGAAAGATAAATAGACGATAAACCCCAGTTTTCCAAGCCTAGAGTGACCTTCTCTAGGCTTTTTTTATGGCCTTAGAAAAGTTCTATTGTTTGAAAAATATAATAATAAAAATTTTAATAAAATAGGCTAGACTTTTTGATGCTCTGAACGCTCCCCAAAACGTTTCTTACCAAGCACCAAAAAGTCTAATAGGTTACACATTTTTATTTTTATTTTTATAAAGTGTTGTGTTTTTATGCGCTGCGTTTTGTGTTCTTCTGTTGCAGTATTAAATAATTTGTATCAGTTTTGTTCTATACCTGAAAATAGGTATTTTTTGCCATTTTCTACAGAAAATTCAATTAAACATTTATATAAGCAGTCCTGTGAAAAGGAATATAACTTTCTCAGCGGCAAAGCATTAAAATTTTATGCCCCAAGCAACATTTCATAGACCTAATCGTTATAATATTCAAAAGTTTTAAGTTGTGATTGAACTATGCGTGGTTTATACCTCATTACCAATGATGATCCTATCGAATTGCTTTTAGCCAAACTCGAAGGCGCGATGGCAACTTATGAAGTTGCTGTTTTGCAATATCGCCGTAAAAAAGTGGCAAAGGAAGATCAGGCTTATGAAATTGAATACATGAAAAATATGTGTAATCAATACAAAGTGCCTTTTGTTATTAATGACGATTTAGAAACTGCAGTTCAATATGGTGTGGGTGTACATTTAGGGCAAGATGACGGTTCAATTGCTGAAGCTGTAGCACGTTTACCTAAAAATGTTTTGATCGGTCGAAGCTGTAATAATTCTTTAGAACTGGCTGAGCAGGCGATTGCAGACGGTGCAAACTATGTGGCTTTTGGCGCCATTTTTGCGACTGAAACTAAGCCTGAAGCAGGCAATATTGGCTTAGAAACGCTAAAACAAGCCAAAGCGAAACTAAATGTACCTATTTGTGCAATTGGTGGTTTAACTGTAGAAAATTCTGCTGAAGTGATTGAAGCGGGTGCTGATCTTTGTGCTGTGATTAGTGATGTATTAGGTCGTTCAATGTCTGCTGTAAGCAGTCGTGTTTATGAATGGTCTGAGCTTTTTGCTGAACAAGCTTAATTTTATTTTTTAGATTGAATAAGTAGAGAATTTTTATGAGCTTATCTGCTAAGCAAGAACAATTATTTAAACAAGCCAGCAAGCATATTCCTGGCGGCGTAAACTCTCCTGTACGCGCATTTAATGGTGTAGGCGGTACACCGGTATTTATCGAAAAAGCGCAAGGCGCATATCTCTATGACGTAGACGGAAAACGCTATGTCGACTATGTCGGCTCTTGGGGCCCAATGATTTTAGGTCATGCGCAGCCCGACATTATTAAAGCGGTTCAAGAAGCGGCTGTTGATGGTTTAAGTTTTGGTGCGCCAACCGTTCATGAAACGACTTTGGCGGATATTATTTGCGAAATTATGCCGTCTATTGAATTGGTTCGTATGACTAATTCAGGGACTGAAGCGACTATGACAGCCATTCGTCTTGCTCGTGGCTATACCGGCCGTGACAAGATTGTAAAATTTGAAGGTTGCTACCACGGTCACTCAGATTCACTCTTGGTTAAAGCGGGTTCAGGCTTGTTGACAAAGGGTGAGGGTGAAGCAACTTCTGCAGGTGTTCCAGCTGATTTCGCTAAACATACCTTAACACTGCCGTATAACGATATTGCGATGCTTAAAGAATGCTTTGCAAAATTCGGTTCAGAAATTGCAGGTGTAATTGTCGAGCCAGTTGCAGGCAACATGAACTTGGTGAAACCTATAGAGGGTTTCTTGCAAGCAATTCGCGATGTGTGTGATGAGCATGGTTCGGTCTTTATCATTGATGAAGTAATGACAGGTTTCCGTGTCGGTCTTGGCGGTGCGCAAGCACATTATGGCGTAACACCTGATTTAACCACGTTGGGTAAAATTATTGGTGCTGGCCTGCCAGTTGGCGCATTTGGGGGTAAACGCGAAGTGATGGAATGCATTGCACCACTGGGCAAGGTCTATCAAGCAGGTACATTGTCTGGTAACCCATTGGCTATGCGTGCCGGTATTGAGATGTTTAAACATTTGCGTCAGCCGGGCTTCTATGAAACTTTGACTGAAAAATTGGCAGGTTTGCTTGCTGGTTTACAGGCAGCTGCAGACGAAGCGGGCATTCCGTTCTTTACGCAGCAAGTGGGCGGCATGTTCGGTATTTATTTCACTGATCAAACTGAAATCACCGGTTTTGATTCAATTCTGAAATGTGATGTAGATGCTTTCCGTACTTTCTTCCACGGTATGTTACAGCGCGGTGTAAACTTAGCACCTTCAGCATTTGAAGCAGGTTTCTTCTCAAGCGCGCATAGCGATGAAGATATTGCATTTACCATTGAAATGGCGAAAGAAGTTTTTGCCAAAATGAAGTAATTTTCATTTAAATTGGTAAATTCTGCTTTAGAATAAAGCCCGCAGCCTGCTGTGGGCTTTTTTTGTTGTTTTAAGTTCAGTTTTTTAAGAGAAGGATTTTTAAATGAAAACCAAGCATTATTTAACTTTGGCAGATGCAGAATTTTTACTAAACACAGCACATGCTTATGCAGTCGAAAATGGTTTTAATGTCAGCATTGCGGTTACGGATGAGACAGGCAATTTGTTAGCGATGAAACGCATGGATGGTGCATCGCCAATGACAGCAAACCTATGCTTAGAAAAAGCCAAATGTTCTGCGATTAGCCGCCGTCCTTCAAAACTTTTTGAAGACATTATTAAAGGCGGTCAAATGGGCTTTCTGACCATGGATACCTTTTCAGGCATGCTGGAAGGCGGTGAGCCGATTATGTATGAAGGGCAGTTGGTTGGTGCAATGGGCGTGTCTGGCGTAAAGTCTTTTCAGGATGCTGAAATTGCACAGCAGGCGATTCAAGCTTTTTTAGCGCAGCAAAACTAAATATTGTGAGCGTAATAGATACTTCAGTCTTGTCGAAATCATTGGCCTTAATATATTTTGGTTTAGATGTCGATAAATCTCGGTCATAGCATTAAGTCGAAAAAAATCTAAGATTGAGCTGAAATATTAAGCATGTTAGTAACTTATGTATAACTTTGTTGAAGTAAGATTATATCTTACTCAATTAATAGACCTCTTTTATAAGTCATTTTTACGCAGTTCCAAATTATAGATTCCAGCAATTAAATAGAATCTCTATCCTAGTTTGTTACCCCGACAACGTTCAGCAATGGTTTTTAACGGGTTTCATAACCCAATACAGCTTAATCCTTTATTCTTCTTTCATGGATTTCCTAATTATTGAACAATGGATGTGTTGTTGCCCAATTTGGATATCACACCCAATCACAGAAAAAGAGTGCTTGCTAAAAACTGCAATAAACAACTCGTTTATTTACCACAAACTTGATAAGTTAAATTTTTATATTCAGAAATAGACATGATGAAAAATATATGGATTTTAGTTGCACTGACAGCACTTATGGCGGGTTGTAGCACAACACAGCAAACTGAAAATATGCCAGAAAAAATTGGTATAGCAAATCCAGCCAGCCAATATTGTGTAGAGCAAAAAGGTAAACTTGAGATTCGTGATGAAGCAAATGGTCAGGTGGGGTATTGCCATCTGCCAAACGGGCAAGTGGTTGAAGAATGGGCATTATTCCGTAGTAGTCAGACCCAATGTGTACCTGAAAAGGCCAACACTCTGATTGGTCAAGCAAAATTGACAGAAGATCAGATCAAGGCGATTAGCCAAGCTCAAATTGTCCGTCTAGTCAAACCTGGGCAGCCTGTGACAATGGATTATCGTGTAGAGCGCGTAACTGTTACTGTAAATCCAATCAATCAAAAGATTATTCAAGCAACTTGTGGTTAATGCAAACTTATAAAAAAGGCCCGAAAGGGCTTTTTTTGTTTGTTCGGTTGCGACTAATTTAAATGACAAATCCATTACGATCTTTTATATTGCCCCTCGTAAGGAGAAGTTCATGAAAAAGTTATTTGCTTTATCCGTTATGGTGGCTTTGGTCGGCTGTGCTGAGAAAAAACCATTAACCCCTGAAGAGCAATGGCAGGGTTACTGCCGCAGTGTAGGTAATGCTGCACGTACGATTATGTTAGATCGTCAAAATGCAATTGAAAAAGACAAAGCAATTGAGCATGCCAGCAAGATTGAGGATGAAACCACCAAAGGATTTATCCTGAACATCATTGATGAAGTTTATGCCTTGCCACAAGCTGAGATTAATGCTGATGTTGAAAAAGCACGTGAAAAAATTCGTGTTGAGTTTACTGAAAAATGTATCGCAACACCGCATACCGAAATGCCAGATTACAAACCGTTCTAAGGAACGGTTTTTTTATGCGAGAAAATGCGTAAAGCAAACCCCGTTGTATTCATCAGCGAGTAGTTACAAGGGTAGCAATTCTTTTAACCATATGATGGAGTTCATGCATTTCGCCGATGCCTATTTCTCTTAGGGGTATTTTAAACACGAGATACTCAAACATTTAAAATAGCCTAACCAAAGCGAAATACAAATTGTGACAACTTGCTAAATCATAAATATAGAAAAGCAAATCTTTTTAATGAATAATGAAATGGAGAATAAAAAAACAGTAGAGGAGTAGAATATGGACGTTATCGGTTATATGCATCACTAAGATCTACTCCTAGAAGATGAACAAGGCGTAGCAATTATCGGTGGTGGGAACTACGTGCTCAGCATTGGAGATAAAGTCACTTTACGCCAAAAAGTAGATGCATTTTCTCAACGCTATTTGGTCGATATCAGCTTTGCAAGTAATCAACATCAAACCACATGCCAGGACGAATGGTGCCTCAGATTTACAGGCGATCGAGCAGAACTTCAGCAATATATCACTGCAACCACTGTCCACTAAGGTGGAATATCTAATACAGATAAAAACAGGCAACATTTAGTTGCCTGTTTTTTGATGGTTAATTTTAGTCAAAAGTTAATATGCGCAAGAAAAGCGTGTTCTAAGTATTGATTTTGCTTAATGTATAAACGATATGAGGATCATTTATTTATAAAATAACGGGCATCACGAAGAAACACTTGTAGTGCATTAACTTTTAACTGGAATTTTAGTAAAATTTAGCAGTCCATATTATTTGCGTAGCTTTATTTAAAGCAGGAATGCGTAAATAATTTTTTAAAAAAGAGGAATAACACCGTGCTAGAAGCTTACCGCCAACACGTTGAAGAACGTGCCGCACTCGGAGTCCCACCGAAGCCACTTGACGATGCTCAAACAGCTGCATTAGTTGAATTATTAAAAAACCCACCAGCTGGCGAAGAAGCATTTTTAGTTGATTTACTAGAAAACCGTGTTCCAGCGGGTGTTGACCAAGCTGCATACGTTAAAGCTGCTTTCTTAGCTGCTTTGGCAAAAGGCGAAGCGACTTCTCCACTAGTAACTAAAGAACGTGCGGTTTACCTACTAGGTACTATGCTTGGTGGTTATAACGTTGCTCCTTTAGTTGCACTTCTTGATGATGCAGAGCTTGCTGAATTAGCTGCTGACGCACTTAAGAAAACTCTTCTTGTATTTGATGCGTTCCACGACGTTGCTGATAAAGCAAAAGCGGGCAATGCGAATGCACAAGCAGTTATGCAATCTTGGGCTGACGCTGAATGGTTCACTAGCCGTAAAGACGTTCCTGAAGAAATCAAACTTACAGTTTTCAAAGTAACTGGCGAAACTAACACAGACGACTTGTCACCTGCACAAGACGCGTGGAGCCGTCCAGACATTCCGTTACACGCTAACGCAATGCTTAAAAACGTACGTGACGGTATCAACCCAGAAGTTCCTGGTGAAGTTGGTCCTCTTAACCAAATCAAAGACCTTATCGCGAAAGGCAACCAAGTTGCTTACGTAGGTGACGTTGTTGGTACTGGTTCTTCTCGTAAGTCAGCAACTAACTCTGTACTTTGGTTCTTCGGTGACGAAATTGCTCACATCCCGAACAAAAAAGACGGTGGTTACTGCTTAGGTTCTAAAATCGCTCCGATTTTCTTCAACACAATGGAAGATGCTGGTGCATTGCCAGTAGAAATCGATGTTCAAAACATGAACATGGGCGACGAAATCACGCTTAAAATCGACCACGCTGCTGCTAAAGTAACTGCGTTCAAAGACGGCGTTCAAATCGCTGAATCTGAACTTAAAACTCCAGTTCTTTTAGATGAAGTACGTGCTGGTGGCCGTATCAACCTTATCGTTGGTCGTGGTTTAACAACTAAAGCTCGTGAAGCTCTTGGTCTTGCACCTTCAACTTTATTCCGTACTCCAGTTCAACCTGCAGCTACTGGTAAAGGCTTCACTCAAGCTCAAAAAATGGTTGGTCGCGCTTGTGGTCTTCCTGAAGGTCAAGGTGTACTTCCAGGTACTTACTGTGAACCTAAGATGACTACTGTTGGTTCTCAAGATACAACAGGTCCAATGACTCGTGACGAACTTAAAGATCTTGCTTGCCTAGGCTTCTCTGCTGACCTAGTTATGCAATCTTTCTGTCATACAGCTGCGTATCCAAAACCAGTTGACGTTCAAATGCAGCACACGCTTCCTGATTTCATTATGAACCGTGGTGGTGTTTCTCTACGTCCAGGTGATGGTATTATCCACTCTTGGTTAAACCGTATGCTTCTTCCAGATACAGTTGGTACTGGTGGTGACTCGCATACTCGTTTCCCAATCGGTATTTCATTCCCAGCGGGTTCTGGTCTTGTAGCGTTTGCTGCTGCAACTGGCGTTATGCCACTAGACATGCCTGAGTCTGTTCTTGTTAAGTTCAAAGGTAAAATGCAACCTGGTATCACTCTACGTGACCTAGTACATGCGATTCCTTACGTTGCGATCCAAGAAGGCGACTTAACTGTAGAGAAAAAAGGTAAGAAGAACATCTTCTCTGGCCGTATCCTTGAGATCGACCTTACAGAAATGGAAACTGACCTTACTGTTGAGCAAGCGTTCGAACTTTCTGACGCTTCTGCTGAACGTTCAGCTGCTGGTTGTTCTATCACGCTTTCTGAAGAGAAAGTTGCTGAATACCTTAAATCAAACATTACTATGTTGAAATGGATGATTTCTGAAGGTTATGGCGATGCTCGTACTATGGCGCGCCGTGTAGAAAACATGGAGAAATGGTTAGCGAACCCAAGCCTAATCAAAGCAGATCCAGATGCTGAATACACTAAAGTGTATGAAATTGACCTTTCTACAATTACTGAACCAGTTCTTTGCTGCCCGAACGACCCAGATGACGCTAAATTGCTTTCTGACGTTGCTGGTACAAAAATTGACGAAGTATTCGTTGGTTCATGTATGACTAACATTGGTCACTTCCGTGCGGCTGGTAAACTTCTAGACAAAGTTCCTGGTGGTTCTTTATCTACTCGTCTATGGTTGGCTCCTCCAACTCGTATGGACGAACGTCAATTGATGGAAGAAGGTTTCTACAACATCTATGGTAAAGCTGGCGCTCGTACAGAAATGCCAGGTTGTTCATTATGTATGGGTAACCAAGCACGTGTAGCTCCGAACACTACTTGTGTATCGACTTCTACTCGTAACTTCCCGAACCGTCTAGGTCAAGGTGCGAACGTTTACTTAGCTTCTGCTGAGCTTGCTTCTGTTGCTGCTGTACTTGGTAAATTACCAACTCCAGCTGAGTACCAAGAATACGCAGCTCAAATTGATAGCATGTCTGCTGACATCTACCAATACTTAAGCTTCGACAAAATGAGCGACTATACTGACGCTTCTAAAGATGTTGATACTAAGAAAATTGCTGCTGCTCAATTGTCTTAATTGATTAAGTAGTTGAAAATAAGGGCTGATTTATCAGCCCTTATTTTATTATTAAAAGTATATTGCGAATTTTATACGTGTTTAAATTTGATTAATTAGAATATTGTAAGTTTAATCTGTTATTAGGTTTAAACGACTTTTATAAAATATTAAGAAATAAGTGATATTGAATTCACGGATTAGTTATGAACTTTAGATTATATTTTTTACCTTTAGTTATAGTATTTTTTTTAAGCTCTTGTTCATCAAGCTCATCTGAACCATTAATTTTATCCGAACAGCAAGAAAAAAATATTTTGAATGAGTATAAAGGTCTGCTTGAAAAGAAAAAGTATGAAAAAGCATATAAAAAATTATTAACTTTAGAAAACGTAAATAATATTAGTAGTTATGCTAAAAATGAGCTTGGGAATTTTTATGAGAATGGAATTTATGTCGATAAAAATTTAGATTCTGCATTAAAATATTATGCTGAAGCTGGAAATGAAAATTATATTCCAGCTATTTATAATGTAGGAAGAGTTCGATTAGAGCAAGGATATTATACAGAAGCAGCATCAATTTTTAAGGAGATTGAAAATGATAATTTCGCGCCAGCCTTTAATTTAATAGGTGTGATGTATAATTATGGCTATGGTTATGATGTAGATTTAGAAAAGGCACTGAAATATTATAAGAAGGCTGCTTTGCTAGGTAATCCAGATGCGCAGTTTAATATTGGGCAAATGTATTTTGAAGGAATAGGGGTTAATAAGGATTTTAAGGAGGCTTTCAAGTGGTACACTTTATCGGCAAATCAAAATTATTCTCTAGCGGAGATCCAATTAGCAACATTATATTTTAAAGGGTATGGTGTGGGAGCTAATATTAATACAGCTATTGAAATAATAAAACCATTAGCAATAAATGGGAACCCTGATGCTATTTACAACTTAAGACTTTATTATAAAAAACTAAATAATTCAAAAGATTATGAATACTGGGATAAAGTATGTAAAAAAAACCATGATTGTGATATTTGACTTTAAATTTTTTTAAAATGGCGGATTCAAGCAGCAAGTGCAACAGTATAAAAACCAGCCATAACTTCACTCGGTGTATACCAACCTAGTGTTTTTCTAGGACGATGGTTGAGTGCAAATTCTATCTGCTCTATTTGTTCGTTTGACACGTCATCAAACGATGATGATTTTGGCAGATATTGACGGATTAAACCATTCGTATTTTCATTTCTAGCTCGCTGAATAGACTTGTAAGGGTCAGCGAAATACGCCTCTATGCCGGTATCAGTAATTCTTTTGTGTTCGGAAAATTCTTTGCCATTATCAAATGTCACGCTATAAGCATGGCTCATTCGTAAACGATCTAATGCATAAGTAATCGTTTGAGGGGATGCTCTCGTTGGCCCTAAATGAACAATATGTACATACAGGCTCTTTCGATCAACGAGAGTCAATAAAGCACCTTTATGATGTTTACCAATCACCGTGTCACCTTCGAAATCTCCTAAACGTTGTCGTTGATCAATGACCTGGTGTCGGCAGTGAATACTTGTTTTATCAATGATTTGACCCCTACGATCCGTGTTTTTGTAACCGCGTTTTCAATATTTCTTCTGATGCCTTAAATGTAGATGAAGTTTACCGCCTTTTGATTTATCTTGATAAATGTACTGGTAAATCCACTCATGTGAAGGTACATCCAGCCAATCGCGTTGTGTTAAAGCACCTGAAATTTGTTCGGGTGACCAGTCCAAACCAATCAAATAATCAATATAAGCGAAGGCAAATGCTGTCATTGATGATGAAGGACGGTACCGTCTTTGACTTGCAAATTTAGCTGCCTGTTGAGCTCTATATCCACGTTGCCCAGTATTTCTTTTTAATTCACGGTAGATGGTTGATCGTGAACGTCCTAATTCCCGAGCAAGGGTAGCGATTGAACTTTTACTTTTCAAAGTAGCATAAATTTTGTATCTTTCATCTTGAGAAAGTTGGGTGTATTTCTTCATTGTGTGCTTTCCAATTGCGAGTTGAAAAAGTCTAATGATTCTATGAATACATCTAACTTTTTCAACTAACTACAAATGTGTCGCACTTGGGATTTGAATCTGCGATGAATAATGACTTAAACTTTGAAAATATGTGCCTTTTTTCTTGTCACCATAGCTTCGCTTTTGTTTTTAGGCTTTTATATTTGAATTCCGATGGTATCTACGATCACCACATTCTAGTCTATGTCTTCACCTTAAATACAGCGTAATGCGCTATCTGTGGTTTATTGGACTGGTGTTGTTGATAGTATGGGTTTATCACGTCATCGTGGAAAAAAAAGCCGATCAAGTCGAAGATTTTTTAAATCGTAGAAAGCGAAAATAATGCTATTCAGCAGTATAAAAAGGGAGCATGACGCTCCCTTTTTATTGAGTTTATTCAGCTTCCGTTGGGACGAGCATCAGCACAGATTCATTTAATAGCATGGCAATATCTTCTAAGATATCAGCATCATATAAAGATTCGTCTAGCGCTAGACTTTGGCCATCGGCAATGGTTTTTAAATGCACTGCAAATTCGTCTGAGATACAGATTCCTTCGCCATTTGCCCAAAACAAAATATCACCGTCTTGCTCTGTATATAGTAAGCGTGAAGCCGGTTCTAACATGAGTTGATAGCCTTGATCTAAGGCCTCTTCAAGATCACCAGTGCCGATTTCTTCGGCTTCAGGAATATTGTCAGGATATTTAGGTTCTGACATTAAGCTCATGATTGCATCTTCAAGTACGGTTGAATTTTGCAATTGTTCAAATAACTTTTCTTTTAAATACTCAAGTTCATTTTCAGTCACTTGGCCAATCGCACTGATTTGGTCACGTAAAATGTCAGTTAATGGATTTTTAAGTAGAGGATTGTCTGTGAATTTGTCTGTCACTCGATCCATCATTTCAGTGACATTTGGCATGCGGAAGCCAAATGAATACGTCAGACATTCATCTTCAGCTACGCCATAGTGTGATAGGCCTGGTGGTACATAAAGTAAGTCGCCGGGAGCAAGCACTTCATCAAAATGAACGTCCATTTCTGGGAGTAAGCGAAGCGGTTGACCTTCGACAAATGAAGTATCTGCATCACACATCTGACCTAATTGCCAACGGCGGTGACCATAGCCTTGTACGAGGAATACATCGTAAAAATCAAAATGTTGCCCGACAGAGCCACCTTTTTGTGCATATGACACCATGATGTCATCACGACGCCATTGCGGAATAAATGAAAACTGCTTCCAAAGCTCGGCTAGGTCAAAAGAATAATGATCGACAGCTTGAACCAATAAAGTCCACAGTTTCGGCATTTTTTGAAAATCGGCTTTAAGTAGTGGAGAAGATTTCACTGTCCATTGGTTAGGATCACGATCTTTTTGTTTGATGAGACGTGCAGTGACATTGTCTTCTAAAGCCAATTCAAGAACGTCTTTAGGTTCAAGTATTTGGGCAATTTCAGGGAGTGCATTACGAACCAATAATGGTTTTTTTTGCCAATATTCGGCAAGGAATTGTTCAGCGCTTATGCCGCCGAGGATGTCAAGAGAATGAGCCATAACTAAATACATACAATTTTAATGGATATATTGTCCCTTGAGATTCCTGTTTTTAGCAAGGCTCTATTTCATTAAATTATTTCGATTAGCTTGAGACTATTTTAAAGGATTGTCTTTGAGATATTGCATGACTAATTTTTCAACTTCCAAATCATAGCTATTGGCAGCAGCCGTTGTCGCTGAAAATTTCATGAATTGCTCAAAATGTGCATTGGTGTCAATTTTAGTATTTTCTTTGTCAGACATTAATTTGAAATGATTCGGCATGACTTTTGCCATCATTTCAACATTTTCGGTTTGTAGTTTTAGAAGTTTTTTCACTTCAACTGTTTGTGGTTGAATGCTTTCAAATTTTTGTTTGCCTAGAGCAACCAGTTTATTGATTTGTTGTTCTGGCGTGCTACTACCACCGGTTTTGGTTTTAGTCCCTAGCTGTTGAATGATTTGCTCCTGCATTGCAGCGCCTTGTTGTTCTAATTCAGCATAGATAAATTTATATTGAACCCACTCATTGACTAAGTTTTTGTTGTATTGCTGAGAGTTGGTCACAGTTTGATTCACTGTATTGGTATGACCGTTTGTCGAACAAAATAGAAGGCTAATGCTAATGAGGCTAGATGAAATTAAATTAAACGTTTTCATGTTTTCAGTTCTTGGTTGTAATAAATAAGTAAGTGACTTTTTAATCATTAGCCCATAAAGAGCTAATGATGTGTTTATTATGCTGTAACAGATAATAATTTTAAAATTATGGGACTAAAATCTTAAGCTCACGCAAAATATTGCAGAGTTTAATCATCGGCATACCCATGAGTGTGGTTTGGTCTTGCCCGATCATTTCTTCAAATAAGCTAATCCCTAAACTTTCACACTTAAAACTGCCAGCGCAGTGTAGCGGCTGTTCAACCTGAACATAACGTTCAATTTCAGGCAAGCTAAGTTTGCGAAACTTCACTTTATAGTGCTCGACAAGGGTTTGTTCAAAACCTGTCGATTTTTGTTGGACACTGAGTGCCGTACTGAAATAAACGATTTTGTCAGAATTGGCTTGAAGCTGCTTAATGGCTTTTTCATCGCAAAGCGGTTTACCGATAAAAATATCTGGTGCACCTTCGCGCCATGCGACTTGGTCAGAACCAATCACAATCGCGTCTGGGTGCTGGTTTGCAATCGCAGAAGCTTTTTCAAATGCCAGTCGCTTTGCTAACTCATCGGCGTGGTTTTCACCGCGAGGTGTTTCGTCTATATCTGGTACGATTGAGTGGTAATCAATCCGTAAACGGTCCATCAGGTCTTTACGGGTTTGGCTGCTCGAAGCCAAAATGATTTTGGGAGTACTCATTACACTGCATATTCCATAAGTACATCAAGCGGTACATAAGACAGCGCCGCTTGGTGACACGCTTGTATTTTAATAGGTGGGGCAAATCCTTCTTGATACGCTTCCACCCAGCGAGTCACACAGATACACCAGAAGTCACCAGGTTGTAGTCCTGGAAAACCAACTTCGGGTAAAGGTGTGATTAGGTCATTGCCAACTTTTTGGGAAAAGTTTAAAAATTCAGATGTCATTTGTGCACACATCGTATGCTGACCAAGGTCTGTTGTTGCTGTATGGCAAAAGCCATTTCTAAAATATCCGGTAATCGGATCAAAACAACAGCTTGCCAAGGGTTCGCCTAAAACATTTAAACGATTAATATTTGGGTCTGGATGAATCGACATAAGCGCTGAATCTTTATAAGGCTTTTCGCTATCATAACAAAACTTTGGCTCGACATAGCTTTTCTGCAAAAGAAGCTAACGTTTTTCTGCATAATCATTTAAAATCGTCGCGTTTTGATATCAATAAAAGAGAGTAATGCATGAACTTTCAGCGTATGACTGACCTAGATTTGGCGGGTAAACGTGTTCTGATCCGTGAAGATCTTAACGTACCAGTTAAAAATGGCGTGATTACAAGCGATGCACGTTTACGTGCGGCGTTGCCAACAATTAAAGCAGCTGTAGAAAAAGGTGCTGCTGTAATGGTGTATTCACACTTAGGTCGTCCTGTTGAAGGTGAGCCTAAAGCAGAACAGTCTCTAGCACCTGTAGCTGCTTATTTAACAGAGGCGTTGGGTCAGGACGTTCAACTGATCACTGACTATTTGGACGGTGTTGACGTTGCGCCAGGTCAAGTGGTTTTACTTGAAAACTGCCGTTTCAACGTGGGTGAAAAGAAAAACAATCCTGAATTATCTGCTAAATACGCAGCACTTTGTGATGTTTACGTAATGGATGCATTTGGTACGGCTCACCGTGCAGAAGCATCGACTGAAGGCGTAGCACGTTGTGCAAAAGTGGCTGCTGCAGGTCCTTTACTTGCTGCTGAGCTTGATGCACTAGGCCGTGCACTTAAAACTCCTGCAAAACCAATGGTTGCGATTGTTGCAGGCTCAAAAGTTTCTACTAAATTAGATGTATTAACTTCACTATCTGGCATCTGTGATCAATTGATCGTGGGTGGTGGTATTGCCAATACATTCTTAGCTGCTGCAGGCTTCAATGTTGGTAAATCACTTTGTGAAAATGACTTGATCGACACAGCAAAAGCCATTGCTGCAAAAGTATCTGTACCACTTCCAACAGATGTGGTTGTTGCTGATGCTGCTGAAATTGATTTTGCAGACTTCCTCGGTTCATTAGCTGCTGCTAAAGCTGTTGTGAAAAAAGTTGAAGATGTAACAGATAACGACATGATTTTGGATGTAGGTCCTGAAACTGCCAAAGCATTTGCTGAGATTTTGAAAACTTCAAAAACTATTCTATGGAATGGCCCAGTAGGTGTGTTTGAAGTTGATCAATTCGGCGAAGGCACAAAAGCATTGTCTTTAGCGATTGCAGAATCTGAAGGCTTCTCGATCGCGGGTGGTGGTGACACGCTTGCTGCAATTGATAAATATGCAGTTGCAGACAAAATTGGTTACATCTCGACTGGTGGTGGTGCCTTCCTTGAATTCGTCGAAGGTAAAACACTTCCTGCTGTAGCTGCGCTTCTTGACCGTGCTTAATTTAGTATTATCAATAAGATAATACAGTATTAAAAAAGGTTGGCTTCGGTCAGCCTTTTTTTATCGCCCATTCATTTTGCCGTCATCAAAGTGCAATATTTCTGCAATAAAATTCATCGCAACACCTAATTCGCAGTAGTAGGAAACAACGATGAACTTAAAACTTGCACTTGCTGTACTTTTAATCGCACCATTAACTTTGACAGCTTGTGCTAAAAAAGAGTCTGCACCAACGGAATCAGAAGCATCTGCTGTTGCCGTAGACAATGCTCAAACAACGCCAGAACAACAAAAAGCCATTGATGAACTTGATAAGCCAGTATTGGATGAAAAGAACCAAGATGTTCCTGCTGAAATTGCAAATGCACCTGCAGACGAAGCAACAGCTGACGCTGAAACAGCCGCTTCAGCAGCAGCAGCTCACTAAGATTGTTGTCTTTATTTAAAAAGTCCCTGCAAATGCAGGGATTTTTTTTTAAATAGTGTTATTTGTTGCTGAATTGAAATGATTGAGCATGTAGAATATGCGGCATTACCTGGGAGGATATTATGGCTCTTATTTCATTGCGCCAGCTCTTGGATCACGCCGGCGAACATGCTTACGGCGTACCAGCATTCAACGTAAACAACTTAGAACAAATGCGTGCAATTATGCTTGCAGCAGATGCAACAAATTCACCTGTAATCGTACAAGCATCTGCAGGTGCACGTAAGTATGCAGGCGCTCCGTTCTTGCGTCATTTGATTTTGGCAGCAATCGAAGAATGGCCACATATTCCTGTGGTTATGCACCAAGACCATGGTACTAGCCCTGATGTATGTCAACGTTCTATTCAACTTGGCTTCTCATCAGTGATGATGGACGGTTCATTAGGTGAAGACGGTAAAACACCAACTTCATACGAATACAACGTAGATGTGACTCGTCGTACTGTTCAAATGGCACATGCGTGTGGCGTTTCAGTAGAAGGCGAAATCGGTTGTTTAGGTAGCCTTGAAACTGGTATGGCTGGTGAAGAAGATGGTGTAGGCGCTGAAGGCGTACTTGACCATTCTCAACTTTTAACTTCAGTTGAAGAAGCGCGTTCATTTGTATCAGATACAAATGTTGACGCACTTGCAATTGCGGTGGGTACTTCACACGGTGCGTACAAATTTACTCGTCCACCTACAGGTGACATCTTAGCGATTGACCGTATTAAAGAAATTCACGCTGCGTTACCAAATACGCATCTTGTAATGCACGGTTCAAGCTCTGTGCCACAAGAATGGTTGGCTGTAATTAATGAATTCGGTGGTAACATCGGCGAAACTTA
The DNA here is from genome assembly GCF_013417245.1 of Acinetobacter sp. YH16042. NCBI lineage: Bacteria > Pseudomonadati > Pseudomonadota > Gammaproteobacteria > Moraxellales > Moraxellaceae > Acinetobacter > Acinetobacter sp. YH16042. The sequence continues at coordinate 26,771 of NZ_VPEJ01000004.1, read as the reverse complement.
CGGTGTTCCAGTAGACCAACTTGTAGACGCAATCAAACACGGTGTTCGTAAAATTAACATCGATACTGACTTACGTCTTGCTTCTACAGGTGCTATGCGCCGTATGATGGCTGAAAAACCAGCTGAATTTGACCCACGTAAATTCTTCTCTGCAACTGTTGATGCGATGAAACAAATTTGTATCGATCGTTATGAAGCATTTGGTACAGCGGGTAATGCTGACAAGATTCGTCCAATTTCTTTAGAGAAAATGGTGAGTCACTATAAATAATTTGTCTTGAGATAGATTATTTTTGAAGAAAAGCCCACAATTAAGTGGGCTTTTCTTTGATTTGAACTTAGAAAAATTGCTTTAAATACAACTCAAGAATAAGAGCGTGTCATGGAATTGATCTTTGCTGCCGCGATTTGCAGTGTTCTCGTTTCAGTAATTCTAAAACTCTGTCGTGATCGGGGTTTTAACCCTGCACAAATGATCACATGGAATTATGCATCTGCGAGTATTTTATGTTTTCTATGGTTTAAGCCGGATCTAGCCCATATTTCGATTAATAAAACGCCGTGGGTTTTAATTGCGGCTTTGGGTGTATTACTGCCGACGATTTTTTATTGCTTAGCACGCTCACTGCAAACAGCAGGTATTTTAAAAACCGAATTGGCTCAGCGCTTATCGGTTGTGCTTTCTCTTAGCGCAGCCTATTTTATTTTCAGTGAATATTTTAATGCCATTAAGCTCATTGGTATTGCGCTTGGTGTACTTGCGGTATTGCTGATTTTATTTTCACAGCGTAAGGGAAGCATTGATGGAAAGCAGGGGATTTTATTTTTATTAAGCGTTTGGGCAGGCTATGCACTGATTGATGTGCTATTAAAATTTGCCTCAGGTTTGGGCATGCAGTTTGCGGTGACTTTAAATCTGGTGTTTATTTGTTCATTTCTACTTTCGAGTATTTATAACATCGTACAACACGGCAGTCTGGGGCAGACAAAAAATATCCTCGCTGGATTGGGCTTAGGTCTCTTAAACTTTGCCAATATTGCACTGTATGTGAAAGCCCACATGTTGCTTAAAGACACACCTGCAATCGTCTTTGCTGGCATGAATATTTTGGTTGTAGTTTTAGGTGTGGTTGCGGGCCTCATCATCTTTAAAGAAAAATTGAGAGTCGCAACCGTATTTGGTTTGATTGCAGGGATCATGAGTGTGGTTTGCTTAGCATATGCCATGTCTGTCTAAGATAACTTTTAGCAAAAACGATCGGGTGTTGTAGCAAATCATCCCACTCAGCCACGCCCATGAGCAGTCCTTGATCTCGACAACTCGGACACTCAGGGCAGTGATGATCAGTATATTGATAAGTATACAGATACATTTGATGGCAATGACCGCATTCAAACTTCATCGGCATTTGTAGTAAATATGACATGTCCCACCTCTGCTTGATTTGTTGTTCTGATTCAAATTATTCAGCAAAGTTCAGACCAATTTATAAATATTATATTTTCACATTGTTGCTAAATATGTCGTTATTAAAAAAGCCCTCGATTTGAGGGCTTTTAGTTTTAGATGCTTAGTTAACGTGTGAGTTGTTGAAAACGTTGTAAGGTGTTTTCAAAATAACATTTACCCACTGCAACGGGGTGTTTTAGGAAATCTTGAGTTTCAATCGTGCCTTGTAACTGACCCGGTTGTTTACAGTTTGGGCAGTTTGGATAGCTATGGAGCATATCGCCCGCATATTTTTGTAAATAAACCGTATTGCACGCTTCGCAATGAAATTTCATGGGTAATTTTATAGCTGTAGGCATAGGGAGAGACCTGAGTATATTTTGAGCAGAATATACTCGATAATTGTTTAAATAATAAGTCCCGAAATGACAAAAAAGAGGTAAAATAGCCCCTTTCGTCGGTTTTATGAAAAGCCTAGAGATGTGTAAAAATTTCTTCAGCATTCAGACGTGATTTAGGTAATTTCGCATTGAAATCATTTTCGCTACGATAGCCTAAAGTCATCAGTACAGAAGGAATCAAGTTTTGTTCAACTAAGCCCAATTCTTCAGTGATGATGGCTTCGTCAAATCCACCAATCGGTGTTGCATCCACACCTTCAATGCCTGCTGCCAAAAGCATTTGACCTAAAGCAATAAATGTTTGGTTTTCAGCCCAACGTTGAATATCACCTTTTTCATTACGATAATAATCGACATAACCTGTACGGCTGTCTTTTTGACCTTGTTTGGCTTTGTCATCTTTAAAGCGACCACTACGATCATCCTGATTTAAAAGATTATCTAAATGCTCTGTAGTGATGTCTGCTTTAGTACAGAATAAAATCGTATGTGATGAATCTAAAACTTTTGGGGCATTGTAGGCATATTTTCCTACTAAGGCTTTGGCAATGCGTTGTTTGGCTGCATCATGATCTGCAATAAAAAAATGCCAAGGCTGAATATTAATAGAAGATGGTGCTAAACGGAGTATTTGTAATAAACGCTCAAATTGTTCCTGCGGAATTTTTTTAGCAGGATCATAAGCTTTCGTGGTATAGCGTTGTTTTGATACGTTTAACAGATCCATCGAATATCTCCAGATATAGTTTGCTGTAGTTTAGCGGATAAACGGCCAAATGGTCTAAGGAGAAAATTTTCCAAAGATAGATCTTAGTCGTATATGCTGTACTCATTGGCTAAAAATTAACAGATTTAAGCTGTATGAAGTGCGAATTAGAGTTATATAAAATCATAAGATAGATAAATGCTATTGGTAGTTTTTGCCAAAAGGCGTTTAATCAATTGTAGTTAATCATAGTTTAAGCATGAGACAGCAGCGATGGATTACACCAATCATTTCAAGAAAAAATTAAAAACCGAACAGCAGATTGGTTTATGGGTCGGATTAGCCGATGCTTATGGGACTGAAATAGCTGCAAATGCAGGTTATGACTGGTTGCTAATTGATGGCGAGCATGCACCAAGTGACTTACGGACGACATTGTCGCAATTGCAAAGTATTGCAGCATATCCTTCGCAAGCCGTAGTTCGACCTCCAATTGGTAGTGTGCAACTGATTAAACAATTGTTGGATATCGGTGCGCAAACCTTGCTGATTCCTATGGTTGAAACTGTTGAACAAGCTCAACTTATGGTTAAGGCAGTACGTTATCCACCTGAAGGTATTCGTGGAGTAGGTGCAGCATTAGCACGTGCAACACGTTGGAACAGTATTCCTGACTACTATGCAACTGCACATGAAAATATCTGTTTACTGATTCAGATTGAGTCGGTTGAGGGGATTAAAAACTTAGATGAAATACTGAAAATTGATGGCATCGATGGGGTATTTATTGGTGCGGTGGATTTGTCGGCGACGATGGGTTATCAGGGGAATTCGAACCATCCTGAAGTACAAAAAACCGTGATTGATGCAATTCAGCGTATACGTAAGGCGGGTAAAGCAGCAGGTATTTTGTCGACACAGCATGATGTGACTCAGAAGTATATCGAGTTAGGCACAGAATTTGTTGCCGTGGGTGTCGACACCAGTGTGCTCATGAATTCGTTACGTGAGCTTTTATCGAAGTATAAAACAGATACCCAAGTGATGAAAACAGAAGGTGGTTACTAAGCGGTACAGCCTTAAGCAATTGGTAACCGTCAGATCAGATTTGAGCTAGTACAGCCTTAGAAAAACCTCTGCATAACGAGTTGTATATTTGATATCTTTGTTCTTGAGTGAGATGAGTATAGTTCATGATGCAACTTTGACCGGTCGGAAGCAAAATGCGAACTCAACTTGCTTCTCTCTAATAATTTAATCTTTGTTGCTCTTCTTTTTTGAATTTAAGAGTAAAAAAGACATACCGGAGTATGTCTTTTGGGGGAGATATTGCAGCTTAGAAGTCGTAACGTAGACCAAGAGAAAGTGCAGTTGCATTTTCATCACCGATACCTGAGATACCGTTACCGAAGCTACGACCTTCTTTCCAAGGATTGAGTTTAGAGTTTTTGTCGTTAAGCACAGTTGCTAAGTTGCTGTATACGCGTAATGTGCTATCCAACTTATGTTCTACACCCACACCGATCAAGCTTGCATTGGCATCATCAGCATCTACGTCACGGTAGAAGTATTCACCGCGTACTGAGGTTTTAGGCGTTACTTTATATTCGCCAGCTACACCGAAAACTTGCGCATCTGGGTTGGCTGTATTGTTGTCGTGTTTGGCAATTTGGTATAACGCACCCAAGTTAAATTCTTCAGTTAACTTATATGCACCAGCAATACGCAATGCATCACGACTTGCACCACCAGCTGCGTTTGCTGCATTTTCATCATACTTTTCGTAAGCTGCTGCAAAATCAATAGGGCCTTCTTTATAAGTTAGAGCAAGATCATAGGCTTTGTTATCATCTTTGCCTTCGCCATCTGCTTCACGGTCAATTTGTGTACCTGAATGCATTGACATTGCAGCCAATACATTGAAACCACCGCCAAATTTTGGCGATTTATATTCAATGGTGTTTTCATTACGTTCATCAAATTTTAAGTTGCCTACACGTGTTACGTTACGAACGTCACCAACCATGTCACCGAAGAAGTTCACAGGGCTACGTGCGACTTTAAATGGGCTGTCAAAACGACCTACACGTGCTTGACCATAAGTTGAACTTTTTAAACCCACGAATGTGTCACGTGTTGAAAAATCTACACCTTTGCTGTCTTGGCTACCGCTTGCAAAGTTTACTTCTTGCTCAATTTGAGCGAATACGTTGAGGTCATCATTAATTTTTTGATCTACTTTGAAGCCTAAGCGTGAAGCGTTAGAAGAAAGACCAACTTCGTTGTAATCTTTACCATCATCTAGATAGTCAAGAGAGACATGTGCACGGCCATAAATTTTTACATCTGCAGCAGATGCCATCATTGGTGTAAGAATTGTTGCCCCGATTGCTAATGCACATAGATTTTTTTTCATTTGAAGCTCCAGAAGACTTTTCCAGTCATATCAATATGTTTTATCAGTAGCTTGGCTAGAAGTAATTTCGCTATCTAATGGCGCTAAGTATTCATTACAAATAAGACAGTTCTATTAAGGAAATATTTCAAAACGGTGAAAGGTGATTTTTGGTTTAAATTGTATTTTTATTTATAAAGATTGATATTTATTAAATATTTATAGTTATTTTTAAATATTAAATTTTGCAGTTAAAATGACTTGGCACAATATTCTAAACATAAAAAAATGGAGCCGAAGCTCCATTGATCATCACTTTAAACTCAATTGGACTTAAAGTGCTGCTTTGATTTTTTCGCCAATAGCTTTAATTTTTTCCATGTCGCCCATTTGTGCGGCATGTTTACCTAATTCATGCACTGAAGTCGGTATTAGGTGGAAATGTACATGCGGAACAGTTTGACCCGCAGCAGCGCCAGACAACTGCATCAATACGATACCTTTCACGTCTAAAGCTTTTTCCATTGCTTTCGCAACTTTTTGAGCAACCTGAATGGTATAAGCAGCCGCTTCTGGATCTAAATCAAGCAGCGTAATAGCAGGGGTTTTAGGAATTACGAGCGTATGACCTTCGGCCTGTGGCATGACATCCATAAAAGCGAGTACTTGATCATCTTCATAGACTTTAAACGCTGGAAGTTCTCCACGTAAAATCCGAGCAAAAATATTTTGATCATCATAAGTCATTGCTAAATTCCTTGTGCGAATTGAATCGTAATTATTTACAGTTCAATTCTTTCTGACGATCTTTGATCGCGTCAAGTCGTTGTTGCTCTTTTTCTGAAAATTTAGGCTTAGTTGTGTAGCAATTGTCATTGCCAAACTTCGCTTTAGCGTCAGGATCTTTAAAGCAGAAACCTTTCGATGCATAAATCACGTCATGGTCATTTTTCAACTTTTGGCATTCTTGCTCAGATGCTAAAACAGTAGTAGAAGCCCCGATTAAAGTTACAGCACCTAGCAAAGTTGCGAGGGTAAATTTGTTCATGCGAGTTTCCTCTGTCATTTGTAACAATGTGTGTTATGACACTAGAGTACAATATGATGGTTATTTATCGTTATTCAATGGCGAGTTATTACTCAATTGTAATTTTACTCCATTTTTCATACATAATCATAGCGCTTGAAAAATCACTGTTTTCTTCAGCTTGATCACTTGCTGCTTGGATTAAGTTTTGCGTCAAAGACAGCACAGGCGCTGAAAGTTTTGCTTGTCGCACCAGATCAACAGCAATTCCCGTATCTTTTGCAAGTAATGGAAGTGCAAAGGTTAATGGGAAGCTACGATTCAGTACGCGCTGCGGTAAAACCGTTTCGGTCACATTACTTTTACCACTCGACGCATTTATACAATCGAGTGCTTCATGTAAGTCTACGCCATGCGCTTTTAAGGTGGTGAATCCTTCAGCAACTGCACAAAGATTTACAGCCATTAACATGTTGTTTACAGCTTTAACAGCAAAACCCGCACCCGGTTCACCCACATGTTTAATCAGTCTGCCAAATGTTTGGATCGCAGGTAATGCACGTTCAAAGGCTGCTGCGTCACCACCAATCATGACGGTTAATGTTCCCGTTTCAGCGCCAATGGTTTGTCCACTCACAGGGGCGTCTAAGAATGAAACGTTTTGTTGCTTTAAGGCTGAAGCGAGTTTTTTTGCAGATTCTGGCACACCGCTGGTACAGTCGACCCAAATCGAGCCTGATTTCAGCGTCACACTCGCAATTAAATTTTCAACATCTTGGCTGATGGGTAGGCAAGAAAAAATAATGTCCGCTTGTACTGCTTGTTCTAAAGCAACCGCTTGCGTACCAAATTCAGCAGCATGTTGCTCTGCCTTGGTAAAGTTTCGATTCCAGACATAAACCGTGTCGAACTGTTTTGGTAGGTGCGCTGCCATACGGGAACCCATTGCGCCCAATCCAATAAATGCAACTGACTGAATCATCTTTACTTTACCCTCTAAATTTTTATTTCAATAAACTGGATCTTTGTGTAAGCCACTGGGTCAAAGTTGGCCAAAATTGATTGGCACTTTTTTGACTCGACATCAGGCCGAGGTGACCACCGGGAATGAGAGTAAACGTGACATCTTGACTACTTGTCAATTCGCCTAAAGGACTTGCTGCATCTGCCGTAACGATTTGATCGGTAGAACCCGCGCCAATTAACAATGAACAGTGGATATTTTTTAATTGAATAACTTTATCTTTCAATTGAATAATGCCGTTTTTAAGCGGATTTTGTAGCCAAACATTGAAAACCATGTCTTGGTTAATGCCACCCGGATAGTCAATCATGTGATTGAGAAAATCGCCCATGGTTGCATGTTCATACAGGTCATGCAGATTATCTAAGTTAGATAAAAATTGCTTTTGGCTTTTGAACCAACCAATTGGATCGACGATTTTAAATCCAATCGCATTAAGCACGCCCGGTGTATGGATAAAATGTTTAGGAATTTTCCCAGTGTAAACAGTATCTTGTAAATTCTTACTACGTGAAAGCAAGCGATTGGTTTTTTGAAATAACTTTCCGATACGACCTGAGGCATAGCTATCAATTGGTGCGCCCATCACCATTAGATTTTTAACATGTTCAGGTTGATGTAATGCGGTATACAGCGTGACAAAGACTCCAGCCATGCTCCAACCATGTAGCGAGATGTATCGACTATCTGCATGCTCACAAATTTGATCTATACAATGGGGAATCACATCATCAATAAACGATAGAAAATTTAAGAATCGATCTTGATAGTTCAACTTTCCCCATTCCAACAAATAGACATCAAAGCCACTGTGTTGAAAATGTTTCACCAATGAGCGATATGGATACAAATCATAAATTGCCATATTGATGGCCAGTGGTGCAACAAACACTAAGGGTTCTTTGTATTTACGATCAGGCGAAGCGTAATACCGAACTTTTGCATGTTTATATTCAGTAATTACTTCATAGGGTGTTGATTGAGAAAGGACCAGCGATTTTGCATTAAACACACGTGTAGACAGGTGTTTAATTTTCTTTTGCTGCGCTAGAAATTTCTGTTTGAAAGGGTGCATAACTGTCAATTGCCTAAGTCCTTGTAGGATTGGTCGAAGTCTAAGCGATAATTTCGTATTTTACCTTGACCTTAAATAGCTTAGACGCTCAAAATATTGGCAATTCTTCACAAAGGCAGTTCTTCGCGACTGAGTAATACAGATGAGCCAACAAGACGACATCGAATACCAATTAGAGACTTTAGCGATTCGTACAGGTCATACTCGTACTTTTGAGGGTGAACATAGCGAGCCAATTTTCCTGACTTCATCATTTGTTTGTGAAAGTGCAGCAGATGCCGCAGCAAAATTTTCAGGTCAAATTGAAGGCAATACCTATTCACGTTATACCAATCCAACTGTACAAACTTTCGAAAAACGTTTAGCTGTTTTGGATGGTGCTGAAGCCGCGGTTGCGACAAGTTCAGGTATGGCGGGCGTACACGCAATTACTTTGGCATATTTGAAAGCTGGCGATCATGTGGTTTGTTCACGTGCTGTCTTTGGTTCGATCATTTCTCTGTTTGAAAAATATGTCATCAAATTTGGCGTTGATGTTACTTTTGTTGATTTGGAAGATTTAGATGCTTGGAAACAAGCGATTCGTCCAACTACACGCCTATTGTTTATTGAAACACCGTCAAACCCATTAGCTCAAGTAGGTGATTTACAAGCCATTGCCGATATTGCACATGCGCATGGCGCATTATTTGCAGTCGATAATACCTTCTGTACACCAGTGTTACAGCAACCGATTAAATTTGGTGCGGACCTCGTGATCTATTCATCAACAAAATATATTGATGGTCAAGGTCGTGCGCTAGGTGGTGCAGTTGTTGGTAGTGCAAAATTGATGGAAGAGATTACAGGTGTTATTCGTACACTGGGTAACTCGATGAGCCCATTCAATGCATGGATCTTCCTGAAAGGCCTAGAAACTTTAAGCTTACGTATGAAAGCCCACTGTGCCAGTGCTCAGACTTTAGCTGAATGGTTGGATGCACACCCGAAAGTTGAAAAAGTGTACTATGCGGGACTTCCAAATCACGAAGGTCATGAGTTGGCGAAAAAGCAACAAAAAGGCTTTGGCGGAGTTGTATCGTTTGTTGCCAAAGGCGAACGTGAAGGCGCTTGGACAGTGATTGATAATACTAAGTTCCTTTCTATTACAAGTAATTTGGGTGATGTAAAATCAACAATTACTCATCCTGCAACGACTTCTCATGGCAGAATGTCAGCAGAAGCGAAAAAAGCAGCAGGGATTAGCGAAGGTTTAATTCGCGTATCTGTTGGTTTAGAAGATATTAATGATATTATTCGCGATCTTTCACGCGGTTTAGATCTTATCTAAAGTGAATTCATCAGTTTTGTTCGGAGATTTTTATGAACATTAATATGCTCATGCAGCAAGCTCAACGCATGCAAAAAGAAGTTGAGAGCAACATTAAAAAAGCCAAGGAAGAGCTTGCACAAGTTGAAGTTCACGCTGAAGCAGGTGGTGGTCTGGTTAAAGTTACTATGACTGCACGTCATGTAGTGAAACGTATCGAAATTAATCCTGAACTACTTCAAGATGATGCAGATATGATTGAAGACTTAATTGCAGCGGCAATGAATGATGCTTCACGTCAAGCTGAAGTGATTTCAGAAGAAAAACTGAAATCTGCAAACTCTGGTATGGGGCTTCCACCAGGTCTTTCAGGTTTATTCTAAGGAATACGTTGAATGTTTAGTGATCGTTTTGATCAACTTGTACAGGCATTGCGTATTTTGCCAAGCGTTGGGCCAAAGTCGGCTCAACGTATGGCACTGCACTTAATCATGAAAAATAGGGAGGGTGCTGTTGGTCTGGCACATGCCTTGACTGAAGCAACCAACTATATTCATGAATGTTCCATTTGCCATTCATTGACTGAAGATGAGGTATGCAACATATGCGTCTCGTCAGAGCGTGATGATCAACTGCTTTGTGTGGTTGAATCTCCTGCAGATGTCATGGCAATCGAGCAAAGTGGCAGTTTTAGAGGGAAATATCATGTATTGGGTGGGCATTTGTCGCCACTCGATGGTATTGGCCCCGACGAAATTGGTATCCCATATTTAATTCAACGACTAAGTGATGGTAAAGTGCAGGAAGTGATCTTGGCGACCAATGCAACGGTTGAAGGTCAAGCGACAGCACATTATTTGGTTGAAGCGACCAAACATTTACCAATACAAATGACCCGTATTGCACAGGGTGTACCACAGGGTGGTGAGCTTGAATATGTGGATAGTCATACCTTAAGTCAGGCCGTGCATAACCGAATGCGAATGAAGTAACTATAGAGCGAAACTCGTTTCGCTTTGTATAATTTTCACCTAATTATTTATACTTAATAACGATTAAAGTTTTTATTTATAATGAATAAAAAAGCCAAATAAAGAAAATAAGTCACTAAAATAACGTTTTTCCTTATAGATAAATAATATATATCAGTTAATATAAGCTCATAGAGCATCTAAAATTAGACTCAGCAACTTATGTATCAATTCATTCAAAATCAGCCAGATTTAAATTCTGTTTTAAATCTTATGGACCAAAGCTCGATTTACGGACTCGACACCGAGTTTATAAAAGTAGATACCCTGTGGCCCAAACTTGGACTTTTCCAAATTAATGTACAAAATCAGGTGTATTTACTTGATGGTACAACCCTCGATTTAAGCCAATTCTGGCAAAAATTATTTGCGGCTCAGCAAAACATTTTTCATGCTTGTAGTGAAGATATCGACCTGATTTATCACTATGCACAGCATAAGTCTTTAGAAAATGTCTTTGATACACAAGTTGGGATGTCATTTTTAGGGCATGGCTTACAAGTCAGCTATCAAAATGCCTTAAAAACCATGCTCGATGTCGATATTGATAAAGATCAGACTCGTTCAGATTGGTTGGCTCGCCCACTCAGTGCCGAGCAAATGAATTATGCAGCGAATGATGTACATTATTTAATGAATTTAAGCCAAACGATTCAAAACGAGTTGGCTGCGAAAAGTTTATTAAATTGTGTGCTTGAGGACTGCAAAAATTTAACTTATGAAATTGGCACTGAAACGCCGATCCATTTGTTGTATCACGATGTTGGTAATTATCGACATTCACGTCGACAGCTCATGCAAATTCAGCAATTGGTAGTTTGGCGTGAGCAAATGGTGAAAGCCTTAAATCAGCCACGTAGTTTTATTCTTAAAAACTCAACCATCATTGATATGGTAGAAAAAAATCCAAAAAATAATTTTCAATTGAGTGCGGTGAAAGACATTCGTCCGAACATTGTGCGTGAGCATGGTAAAATTATTTTAGATTTGTTGAAGTTTTTACCTGAACAAGCTGAATGGCCGCTGCGTATGGCACGTCCAATTCGTCATTCTTCTCAGGATATTGGTTCGCGCGTCGATACAGTCATTCAACGTGCAGTGCAAGAAACCTCTGTGCCTAAAGAAGTTTTAATGCGCAAAAAATGGTTAAATGCTTTGTATCAGCATGTGGTTTTTCATAATGATGAACAAGATTTACCGAGTTATTTGTTGGGCTGGCGCTATGATTTGCTGACGAAGCCTTTAATTGAAGTGCTGCATGCCGATGAAAGCTATCTTTCTGGTCAAATGAAAGTGTTGGAATAAGTTCTGATTGATTAAAGAACTATCACTTATACAAATTCACGACTGATGCGTTAATAAACACTAATGTATCAGTCTTTTTTTTGATGTATCCTTTGCCTTGCGTTTAATGAGTATTGATTCAATTATGTACTGTTCTATCTACAAATCGAGCAAAAAAGATGAAATGTATCTTTATATTGCTCGTCCTGAAGTTAATGAAAACGAAACTGAAGCGACAGATCCGCTTGCAGTAATGCCTGATGCATTACGTACAGCGTTTGGTCGTGCCACATTTGTCATGGATCTAGAACTTAGTGAATCACGCAAACTTGCACGTGTGAACGTATTGCATGTATTAGATTCAATTGAAACAAAAGGGTTCTTTATTCAAATGCCTCCAGAAGGTTTAATTGACCCAAATGCGGTTGAGCCAGAAGGCTTGCGCGGCGCTTAAGTTAATTCAGGAGTTGTGAAAATGAATGGTGTAGTATCGGTATTGGACTCAATTCCTGAAAGCAGTATTGCAATTACGGTTTACTTAGGTGGGGCTGTAATTGCTTTGTTGTGTTGGTATGGGCTGATGAAGCGCTTACCCAAAATGATAGGTGCCATTGGTTGGCTTATCGTATTTGCTATTTTATTAACACCAACTGTTTCTGAAGGTTCAAATGCAGCGATCGCACCTGCGATTTTTGGTTTGATTTTTGGTGTATTAACAAAAGATCAGCCATTGGTTTGGTTGAATCTATCGATGATTCTCTTTGTGGTGGGTATTGGTTTAGTCCTTGGATATTTTTGGACAAAATACAATGCAGCGAAACCACAGCATGTTGTAAACAAGAAAATTTCACCGCTTTAAATAAAAAAATAAGGTTATGTTATGTCTGTTGAAACTCAACAATTTACTGGTACAGATCAATATATTGCGACCGATAGCTTAAAACTTGCAGTAAAAGCTGCACGTTCATTGCAAAAGCCACTTTTGGTTAAAGGTGAGCCGGGGACAGGTAAAACACTTTTAGCCGAACAAGTGGCTGAAAGCTTAGGGCTTAAGCTCATTACGTGGCATATCAAATCAACGACAAAGGCTCAGCAAGGTTTGTACGAGTACGACGCCGTATCTCGTCTGCGTGATAGTCAGTTGGGTGATGACCGTGTTTATGACATCAAAAACTATATTAAGCCGGGTAAACTTTGGGAAGCGTTTACCAGTGAAGAACGTTGTGTGCTTCTAATTGACGAGATTGATAAAGCAGATATCGAATTCCCTAATGATTTGCTGCATGAACTCGATAAAATGTCCTTCTTTGTGTATGAGACGGGTGAAACGATTACGGCAACACAACGTCCAATCGTGATCATTACTTCAAATAATGAAAAAGAACTTCCAGATGCCTTTTTGCGTCGTTGTTTCTTCCATTATATTGAGTTCCCGGACGAAGCAACCATGCGTGAAATCATCGATGTGCATTTTGAAAATATTTCAAATACCTTGGTTTCAGAAGCACTGCAAATCTTCTTTAAACTACGTCAAGTTCCGGGTTTAAAGAAGCCGCCTTCAACCTCTGAGTTGATTGATTGGTTGAGTTTGCTGATGGCTGATGATATGCCAGAAGATATTTTACGCAATACGGATAAATCAAAATCAATTCCACCGCTTTATGGTGCCTTGATTAAGAATGAACAAGATGTGCAATTGCTTGAGCGTCTAGCATTTATGTCACGTCGTTAATTGATATCAATTCTATCAAAGATTTAAAAGCCGGTTATCCGGCTTTTATTTTGAGCGTTAAATCATACAAAGGTGAATTATGCAGACAAGCGCATACGTATCTCGTGTACATATAGCTGTATCTAAGAGATTAAAGCCGACCGTACTCTTGTTGGCTGCGTGCTTGTATTTTTCTAATTTTAGCTATGCAATGGATGATGCTCAGTTTGAACAGCAGCATCAACAGCTACTCCAAGATGCGTATTGGGCGCAAGTTGCAGAACATCAACTTAAAGAAAAGCTCATTGATCAATCGGATCATCTCGCAGCTCAAACGGCCATTCAGCAAAAGGCCTGTGCTGCAACTGTACTTGAGCTGAAATACTATGATTTTGTGATCTTGCATCTAAGTGACTTTAACCGCTATAGAAACCATCAAGGTTTTCATAAAATCGTATCTATTGAACATTTGCAGCAAGATCGCCTCAATGTTCAACACAAATATGAAACTCTTAAACAATCGCTTAATAATAGAAATGCGACTTGCGAATAAATCATGCTGTATGTGTTTCTTTGGGTAGTAGGGCAACGTATATGAACACGCAGTAAAAGCTTTTGGCTTTACTTGTAGAGATCAATTTTTCATAATGGTATGCGTAAAGGCAAGACTCAGTTGCAGATGAAATAACAAGATCACATGCATTCACACTGGATTTGACCTCCTGATATTTAATTTTTATTGGATTTTATTCGCCTATGTTTGTGCGATTGTTTTATACCCTTCGAAAATACGGTGTTCCTGTTTCAACTCGTGAATTGATTGACTTGAACCAAGCAGTGGCAGCAGGGCTGGTCTTTGCAGATCAAAATGAATTTTATCAGCTTGCAAAAACCGTCATGGTCAAAGATGAACGTTACTTTGATAAGTTCGACCGTGCAATGAAGGATTATTTTGACGGTATTGCCACCTTTGATTTAGACGAGCTACTAAATCAGGTACATAAACTGCCAAAGGATTGGTTTGATCTAGAGCTCATCGAAAAGCATTTGACACCTGAACAACGAGAAGAACTAAAAAAAGCTGGATCATTAGAAGAACTGATGAAAATGCTTGAAGAGCGTTTGCGCGAGCAGCATAAAAAGCATCAAGGTGGTAATCGGATGATTGGGACGGGTGGTACGTCCCCGTTTGGTGCCTATGGCGACCATCCTGAAGGCGTGCGTATTGGTGGGCCTGGTCGTAAACGATCTGCGGTGAAAGTGTGGGAACAACGTCAATACCGAAACCTAGATGATGAGCAGATTCTCGGCAGTCGTCAGATGCAGATGGCATTGCGTCGTTTGCGTAAATTTGCCCGTCAAGGTGCAGCAGATGAGCTTGACATTGATGGAACCATTCGTGAAACAGCCAAGCAAGGCATTTTGGATGTACAGCTTGTTCCAGAACGACGTAACCGCATTAAAGTGTTGATGCTGTTTGATGTTGGGGGATCGATGGATTCACATATTGCCCAATGCGAGAAGCTCTTTACCGCTGCAAAAACTGAATTTAAAACCTTAGAGTATTTCTATTTCCATAACTGTTTATATGACTATGTGTGGAAAGACAATATTCGCCGTTCAAGCACGCGTATGAATACATGGGATCTATTCAATACCTATGGGCGAGATTACCGTGTTATCGTTGTCGGTGATGCAAGTATGGCACCGTATGAGTTGAACTCGGTAGGTGGATCTGTGGAATATATGAATGATGAAGCGGGTCAGGTGTGGTTACAGCGTTTACGTAATCATTTTGATAAAACAGCGTGGTTAAACCCAGAAGAAGAAAGTTATTGGCATTACACCCAAACCATTGCTGCGATTAAACAAATCTTTGAAGATCATATGTTCCCAATGACCCTAAAAGGTGTGGAAGATATGACGAAATATTTAGCGCGCTAAAGCGTTAAAAACGATACTTTTTCTTATCAATGATGTTTATATTACTTACTCCAATTTTGCATTGTTTCTTATTTTCAAAATTGGATAGTATTTAAAAGTCTTTGTTCTGCATACAACATGAAGGAAATATGATGGATCATCAAATTAATGGTATCGCATTACCTAATGAAGAAGGTTTCTTCGGTGAATACGGTGGGCAGTTCATTCCACCAGATTTAAAACAGGCAATGGATGACATTAATGTTGCTTATGAGCAAATTCGTCATACAGAAGAATTTCAAAATGAATTGAAAGAGTTGTTTGCACACTATGTTGGACGTCCTAGTCCATTGTTTTATGCAAAGCGCTTGTCTGAAAAATTAGGTGGAGCACAAATCTACCTGAAACGTGAAGATCTCAACCATACTGGCGCACATAAAATTAACCACTGCCTTGGCGAAGCTTTGTTAGCAAAATACATGGGTAAAACCAAAGTGATCGCAGAAACTGGTGCAGGTCAGCATGGTGTGGCATTAGCAACGGCTTGTGCCTTGGTGGGTATTCCATGTGAAATTCACATGGGGCAAGTGGATATTGAAAAAGAACATCCAAACGTGGTGAAAATGAAGATTTTAGGTGCCAACCTAATCTCTGTTACTCGTGGTACAGCTACGCTCAAAGATGCAGTAGATAGCGCATTTGAAGAATATTTAAAAGATCCAACCAATTTTATTTATGCGATTGGTTCAGTGGTTGGTCCACATCCATTCCCGAAAATGGTTCGTGACTTCCAGTCAATTATTGGTGATGAAATTAAAGTTCAGACCAACGAGCGTTTTGGTGCAAATCCTGACTATGTGGTTGCATGTGTGGGTGGTGGATCCAATGCCGTTGGTGCATTTACAGCATTCCTCAATGACACCGATGTTAAACTTGTGGGTGTAGAGCCGGCTGGTCATGGCTTAGATACCAATATGCACTCTGCGACGTTGACATTGGGTAAGCCAAGTCAAATTCATGGCATGGCATGTTATGTCCTTGAAGATGAACAGGGTGAACCATTACCAGTGCATTCAATTGCATCAGGTTTGGATTATCCTGGAGTGGGGCCACAACATAGCTTGTTAAAAGACCTAGGCCGTGTTGAATATACAACAGCGACAGACCAAGAATGTTTAGATGCATTCATGACGCTTTCACGTGTAGAAGGTATTGTGCCTGCACTAGAAAGTTCACATGCGGTTGCATGGGCAATTCGTGAAGCATCAAAACTTGCCAAAGATGTGAAGATTGTTGTTAACGTTTCAGGCCGGGGCGATAAAGACTCAGACTATGTGGCTGAAAAATTAGGTTTAAATTAATTACTGCCATTAAAAAAGACTAAGTTGCTCATCATCTGTTGATGGTGCAAAAATCTTTTGCAGTTGTATAGCCCGATCTATATTCGAAGTATCCCAGTTTTTAACTGGGATATTTTTTTTGACATAATTTTTATATATAGTGTGGTTAACGCTTGATGTAATTGGAATTAACTCAGGATGTAGTGCATAAATAATTGCTTTTGCATCTAAAATTTCAGCGATAGACGAAGCAATCTCCAAATTAATCGTACGTCGGTGGTATTCCAGCAGCTCATCATTCTTCATCGAAACCATTAAGCGTTCTAATTCTAAAATGATGGCATCCAGTTGGTCTAATTTATCTAAAACGGGTTTCAACATAAGAAAGGAAATTGAGAAAAGTAATTAATTTGTAATGTGTATGTCATTACAAATTTTGAATTATATTAAATTATTGATTTTTAGAATTCCCCCCTTAAAGCTTGTTAAGGGGGAATTATTGAGTTTAGCCTGAAATATATTGTTGAAGTTGTTCGATCAGTTTGCGTTGATCATCCATTGCTGCTTTTACAAGGTCGCCGATGGAGATTAAGCCGGTTAATTTCTGTTCCTCAACGACAGGTAAATGACGTAAATGGCGATCTGTCATAAGTTCTAAACATTCTTCGACAGTCGCGGCACTTGTCACGGTGATGACACTACCCGTCATAATTTCGCTGACAGAGGTATCGAAAGAGGTTCTTTCCATGAGTGCGATTTTACGTGTGTAATCACGCTCAGACAAAATCCCAACAACTGTGCCTTCATGGGTCACAACGAGGGCACCAATGCCTTTTTGTGCCATCAGGGAAATGGCTTCGAGTACAGTCGCATCTGGGGTGATGGTGTAAATTTCTTGATAAGCTTTGTCTTTAAGTACTTGGGCAACTGTAGTCATATTTTCATTCCTTTATAGTAGTTTTTGTTTAATTTAAATTAGCGCGAAATTTGAAAAAAGCAAATACTTTTCAGTGCATGCAGAGGTCAAACATGCACTGAGGGTTTTATGCCATTTGAATCTTATCTTGGTTAAAAAAGAATAAACGCATTTGTGATGTTGTGAGCTTGAGACGAATGTGACTTGAGCTATGCAACGCAGGGATAACTTTAAGGCGTGTCAATGTTGGTAATAGCGATGCCTCAAAATCTTCTGGAGTAATGCGTCGTGGAGTGTAGTTGGGCCAATGCTTTTTGGCATATTTATGCGCTTGAATGCCATTTAGCCAAAACGGGAAGATAATATGATCTTGATCGCTGGTCATTGCCCAACCTTGTTGGTGGTAGAGACCCCAAAGGACTCCACAGTACATCATGGTTTTTAAAATACTAATTTTGAAAAATAAATCTTTTGGAATAGGTTTATATTGCTTTAATTTAGACATCATATGCAGCGTGTTGTTGATGTTGCTCCTATTGTAGGAAATTCTTATGAAAAAGCTGTGTAAGCTTTGAACTGGATTGTAAGAATTTATGTAGTCAAAAGTTGAAGGGTGTAAAAAAACGCCACCTTAGTGACGTTTTGTTATGCTTGCAAGGTGGCCATGTTCTGCCAATATTGCGCTTTGAGTGAGTCACGTTCTACGCGGAAGCCTTGATAATAAAGTTCAGCCAAAAATAACGCTGCTTTACCATGTCCAGCACGAGCTGCATCTTCCAATTCGTGAACTGCATCGCTGAAGTTCATTTGAGACTGAATTGTGTTCACCGCATTTGCGTATACATGTTCGAGTTCATGTTGAGAGAATTGTTGAATCATATTTAACTCCTTATTCTAATTATGATCATTAAGGGCCCATTCTTTAGCCCTATTAACTAATATAACTAAGTATTATTAAACTAATATTACAATTATCTTGAATTGTCAACTATTCACGTAAGTATTTCTAATTTGCTATAGTTTACATGATTAAACAATGAACAATTGTTTTCATGGGTAAAATACTAACATAAGAAGTTGTAGATAATAAGGAGAAGTAAAATGACAAAAGTTTTAGACGGTTTAACTTTAGATTATCCTCCGACATTAGCGCAAATTGTGGAATTGGCACATCTACATCGTCGCAATCTTGATGACGCAATTTTTCATCAGGAGATTCATTTAGGGGATTTTGGTTTAGCACAGCGCAAACGTGTATATGATTTCACACGGGATTTAGATAAGGGACAGCGCTTAGAATTTTACAATGCATACAATGGTGAATTACTCAAAATCGCCGATGATGATGATTTACATCCTGCGCATGCAGAGGGTGGAATGAGTATTTTTGCAGTATTTATCGTTTTGGCGATTATTGCATTGATTCTTTATTTTGCGGTGATACGTACCATTATTCAGTAAATTGTTTAGCTAACTCACAGACTGAAACAGTGGACTGATGCAGTTTTAAGCGCTGTGACTTGAACTTCTTGAACGTCAGCCATACACTACTTTGAACCTGAGGTAGTGTATGACTATTGATTTAGAAAAAATTATTCAATTCAAATCTAAAATACAGCTAGAGCAAATTTATAATATCTTTGTTTCAGTCGTGATCGTAGTGATTTTGGTATTGGCTGTGATTGCCTTATATCGTCCTATTTCTGTACAGCAATACCAAAACGTATCACGACTTGCGTTTCAGCAAAGTTATCCTGAAACTCAGGAAATGGCGATGTTGCTGAGACAGCAAGATCGCATCCGTGTGGGTGCTTATCTTAAATTGATGCATGCTTATCAGATGGAGTCTGTACGGGCACATCAACTTCCGGCTTTGGCAGAGGAACAGCCTTAGTCGCAGGGATTATCTTGGTTGGAGCTGCTTGTACATTCTCCTCCAATATCTGCTGTACTTCATTTTTATCTAAGGTTTTACTGACCACAATCACCGTCATATTTTCAGGGTGCATGTAGGTACGAACCGCATTTTGTACATCAGCTACAGTTATTTTTTCCAATAATTTAGGGTACTGGGTCAAATAATCTGGGTCTTGTTGATAAAAGCCCAATAGACCAAGCTGTGCATTGATTGTTGCATTACTGCTGTAATTATTTGGAAAAGCACGCAGCATACCGGCTTTGGTTTCTTCCATTTGTTTTTGATCAATAGGCATTTTGACAAAATCATTAAAGGCTTTATGCGCAACACGAATACTATCTATCAGCTGATCTTGACGTGTTCCATAGCTAAAACTAAAGATACCGGGCGCTTGGCTAAAGCTAAATGCACTATAGGCACCATAAGTATAGCCACGTTTGACACGAAGCTCTTGCATGAGGACCGAGTTAAAACCACCACCGCCAAACATTCGATTGGCTACTTCTAGGGCTAATCGATCTTTGTTATCACGGGT
This sequence comes from Acinetobacter sp. YH16042, assembly GCF_013417245.1. NCBI lineage: Bacteria > Pseudomonadati > Pseudomonadota > Gammaproteobacteria > Moraxellales > Moraxellaceae > Acinetobacter > Acinetobacter sp. YH16042. The sequence goes on along the minus strand of NZ_VPEJ01000004.1, from coordinate 6,726 downwards.
CGTCCCTAAATGTCCAAATATGACGTTGGCTTGGGTGGAATTGTAGGGAAGATGGATAATATCAAACCCTTGTTTTTCTTCTGGTTGTGCAAGTGCCTTGGCTTTTTCACCTTGGTTTAAGTTTCCAGAAATACGTTCTGCTAGGTTTTGCGCTTCTTTTTTGCTGAGTTTGCCTGTAATGGCAATATTCATGTTTTGAGCAACTAAAAATTGATCACGAAACTTTTTTAAAATGTCTGGTGTTATTTTTTTGATACTGCCATTGGTTCCCGTAATCGGTTCTGCATAAGGATGTGTGCCGTATACAGCCCGATAGAAACGAATATTCATTAAGCGACTTGGGCTTTCTTGGAGTTGCTTCTGACCAGCTTGGTTATTACTGAGAGCTAAGTTTAGACTAGAGGTTTTAAAAGTCGCATTTTTAATCACGTCCATCATCATACTTAAAGCAGGTTCTAATTTTTTAGGGTCTGACAATACGCGTAACCGAACGACAAACATATCTCGATGTGCTTGCACGCTAAATTGAGCACCTGTTTGGTCAAAAACCGAGGCAATTTGCGTTGCATTGTATTTTTCTGTGCCTTCATCGATTAAACGTGCAGCCATGTTGGCAACACCATACAAGCCTTTTCCGACTTCTTCATCACGAGCAGAACCCGCATTAAAGGTCAGTTGAATATCCACCATGGGTAGATCTTGCGATTCAACAAACAGGCTATTCACACCATGTCGGTTTTTCAGCACTTGAACAAGTGGAGCACGGTAGTCTTTATCAATCTGTAAATTCTTTAAACTTTGCAGCATGGGGATAGATTGTAATTGGCTCGGATTATCGTTGAGGTCAGGAACATTTTCCGTATATGTTTCTGCATGGAGGATTGAGCCAAACGCAGTGAGTAAGCTTAGGGATAAAATTTTCGTAATAGTCATCACTAATCCTTACAAGACGCTATCTGTGTTTTGGGTTGAGCTGATTTGTTGCTCTGGAATAACAACTTCCGTTTGAGCGGATTTTACTGTTTGATCTGCTTTATTTGAGGTTGTTGGAACCTCCGTCTGTTCTGGAAGTAGATACATGGTGCTTAAATTTTCTCGGACAAAATACGCATTGGCGACACGTTGAATATCCTGTGCGCTGACGTTTTCATATAATTTTGGTAATTCGTCCATTAGCCTGAAACTGAGCCCATTGACTTCTAAGTTACCGATAGTCTTGGCTTGGCTGCTGATGTCATCTTGGTTATAGACTAAATTGGAGACAAAACGTGTGGTGATACGTTCAACTTCAGGTGTTTTGACTAATTCTGTTTTTAAAGTGTCGATTTCATCTTGTATAGCTTTTTGCGCTTGTTCCATTTTGACGCCATCGGCAGGGAGTGCTGAAATGGTAAACAAGCTGTCTCCACGATTGTATGGATCATAAGAAACGCTTACAGCCGTGAGTAATTTTCTATCTCGTACCAGTTTGTCTTGTAGGCGAGATGAGATCCCACTGTCTAAAATATTGCGAATAATATTGAGTGCATAAGCATCTTGTGGATTTTTTGCGGTAGCCAGTGAGCGTACATTCCACGCCATATACAAATTGGGCACTTGTACGGGCAAATTTAGTTCCATGTGACGATAGCCCACACGTTCGAATTCCATCACATCGTTACGATCAGGTGTTTTACGTGATGGAATATCACCAAAGTATTTTTGAACTTGACGTATTGCTGCTTCGGCATCGACATCACCGACAATCACCAAAATGGCGTTGTTTGGGGTATACCAATCTTTATACCACTGTTTTAAATCTGCTAATTTGATGTTTTGCAGATTTTTCATGTGTCCAATGACGGGTTGACGATAGTGACTGGTTGGGTAAGAGATCCATTTGAAACGTTCATAAGCCAAAGAACGAGGGTTATCATCTGTACGCTGTCTGCGTTCTTCCATAACCACTTTAATTTCAGGCTCGAAATCTTGTTGTTGCAATCGTAAATTACTCATACGATCCGCTTCGAGCTCCAGCGCCATAGGAAAATAGGCTTTTGGATACAACTGATAATAATTGGTGTAATTGGTAAAGGTTGCAGCGTTGATGCTGCCGCCATAGATACGGCTGAGACGTGTAAATTCATCATTAGGAACTTTGGTGGTTCCTTTAAACATCATATGTTCGAGCGCGTGGGAGATCCCTAATAGATTGCCCGACTCATCACTACTGCCAACACGATACCAAATATGGGTCATTACCATCGGCGCACGGTGGTCTTCACGGATAATGACCTTTAAGCCATTTTTAAGTGTGGTTTCAAAGGTGCTACGTGTTAATTGGGTACGTGTGTCTGCATGTAGATGAGTTGCAGACCAAAGGCAACTGCTAATGACACAGATAGGAAGCGCAGAGCGAAATAAAGTTTTAAAAAGACAAGGAGAAAATCTGTTTTTATGGGACACAAAGGAATCCATTAAAATGCATTTTATAGCTATCTAGTTTTCCTAAAGTTAATTTTGATTGCAAGTTCAACATGTTGTTTTTTAGTGTGCTTCGCTCTGACAGGCGTGTAGCGACTCAATTTAAGATAACTTATGATAGAATCGGTTTTTTTAACGCAGTGCTTTTCAAGGATTCGGCATGCAACAGCAATCTCATGGGCAGAATAAATTTTTGATTGATGCTGATATCGGTGATGACGATGTCACGCTACCGAGTTTACCTGCGGTAAATGTGCCGATTATCGAGACACCGAAAGTACAGCAAGACGTTGCTGCACCATTACAAGAAACAGAGTCAGAAACTGAAGACTCGAAGGCGAAAGGCGGCTTCTTTAGTCGAATGAAAGAAGGTCTAGCAAAGTCACGTAAGAACTTGGCAGACGGCATGGTGAATATCCTGATCGGTGGGAAGGAAATTGACGATGAACTTTTAGAAGAAGTCGAAGAGCAACTTTTGGTTGCTGACATTGGTGTTGATGCAACCAAAACGATTATTGCGAACTTAACTGAACGTACTGAACGTGGTGATTTAATTTACTCACACTCTTTGTATAAAGCGCTTCAAGAAGAACTGGTGGCATTACTTGCACCACGTGTTAAACCGCTACATATCGATAGCAATAAAAATCCGTATGTGATTTTGGTTGTTGGTGTAAATGGTGTGGGTAAAACCACCACGATTGGTAAATTAGCAAAACGCTTACAAGGTGAAGGTAAAAAAGTAATGTTGGCTGCTGGTGATACATTCCGTGCAGCAGCAACAGAGCAATTACAAATTTGGGGCGAACGCAATAATATTGCAGTTGTGGCGCAAGGTCATGGTGCAGATTCTGCTTCAGTTATTTTTGATGCATTCGAAAGTGCTCGTGCAAAAGGCGTAGACGTGCTGATTGCAGACACCGCAGGTCGTTTACACAACAAAGGACACCTCATGCAAGAGTTGTCTAAAGTAAAACGTGTAATGCAAAAAATTGACGCTACAGCTCCGCATGAAGTGATGTTGGTGGTAGATGCAGGCACAGGTCAAAATGCCATTAACCAAGTTGAAATGTTTGACGAGGCAGTAGGGCTTACAGGTCTAACTATTACTAAGCTTGATGGTACAGCCAAAGGTGGTGTGTTATTCAATATTGCAAGCCGTACCCATGTGCCAATTCGTTTTATTGGTGTAGGTGAGAAAATTGATGACTTGCGTCCATTCTCAGCAAAATCATTTGTCGCAGCATTATTTGAAACTGATAAATAAAATGCGTTAAATGTCACATAAACTCCGCAAAATGCGGAGTTTTTTGTTTTTGAGCTTACTGATTGATTTAAAAAGCAACATGTGAATAAATCATAGTCAAAATTTAGCCTGATATACCCTTAGAATAAGTAAGGAATTGTTGTTATATATAAAAATTGCTTTGGGGTGTTTAGGGTGGCGTTACTCGATAAAATTGGTCATGTATTGACTGCGGATATCACTAAAGATTTTAAATTAAAAAAGAAAACTACCGAACAAGAAGTAGAAGCGTCATTTGTCGACCAACTAAAGAAACGTCGAAGTATTTATGAGCTTGGAAAAAAGGTGCATTATAGTCAGGCTTACTTGGCTGAACTGATTCAAGAATCCGTAAGAAGTTGTCCATCTGCATATAATTCGCAAAGCACACGTATTGTAGTTTTATTTGGCGAATCTCATCAAAAATTTTGGGACATTGTAAAAGACGTACAACGCAAGAATGTTGCGAGTTATATTTTTGAAGGTGTGGCGCTCAAAATAGATCAGTGTGCAGCTGGCCTGGGAACTGTGCTTTTCTATGAAGATCAAGCTGTGATTCAACAATTACAAAAGAAAGTGCCATTAAGTGCAGAAGATTTTCCAGTGTGGTCGGAGCAAACGTCAGGCATGGCTCAATTCGCAGTATGGACTTCGATCGCAGATGCAGGTTTAGGCGCATGTTTACAACACTATAATCCACACATTGATTATGCCGTTGCCGAACACTTTAATATTTCAAAACAATGGCTGCTACGTGCGCAGTTGGTCTTTGGTTCAATTGAAGGTCAAGCGCCTGAACGTTTAGAACCAGAAGATCAAGATCAGTTTAGAATTTATGAGTAATTTCTATGTTCTGTAGGTTGCTTTGATTTCTGCTGTCCTAAAGACTGTGAACCAATATTTGAATGTAAGTGGGTTGTAGGTATTTAGATGCTTGCAACTGATTGTTCTAGAAATAAGACACAATGTTGTAAATATAGTCATGCAACTGTTAAAAACATCACCTATTATAAATCTCAACTTAGTCAGCTAATTGAAAATAAAAAGAGGTCTTGTAATGTCATTCTTGAATCAAATCGAACAACGTCGCACAATCTATTCTATTGGTAATAACGTTACTTTATCGCAAGATGAAATTGAGCAAACCATTAAAAATGCAGTACGTTTAAGTCCGTCATCATTTAACTCTCAAACGTCTCGTGTCGTTATTCTGTTTGGTGATGCACATCAAAAATTCTGGAATATCGTACGTGAAACTTTACGTAAAATTGTACCTGCAGATGCATTTGAAGGAACCAATGGCAAGATTAATAGTTTTGCAGCAGGTTTTGGTACAGCATTATTTTATGAAGATCAGGCTGTAGTAAAAGCCCTCCAAGAACAATTTGCACTTTATGCAGATAATTTCCCAGTATGGTCTGAACACTCAACAGCGATTGCTCAATTTGCTACTTGGACGGCTTTGGCTGAAAAAAATATTGGTGCGTCATTACAACATTACAATCCAATTGTTGATGCTGAAACAGCTGCGGCATTTGATGTGCCAGATCAATGGAAACTACGCGCACAGCTTGTTTTTGGTTCGATTGAAGCACCTGCAGGTGAAAAAACCTTTATTGCAGATGAAGAACGATTCAAAACATTCAAGTAATGATGGTGTGATGAATTAAAAAGGATGCTTTGAGCATCCTTTTTTTATATGCAAAATTCTTGAATGAATATCAAAATAATGTCTTGAAACAAAATATACAGTGATTGTTAGATGTCATAAGATTGTCATATATGCATTGCATAGTGCATTCGAAACTAAATAATTGATAAAGAGTGATAATGATGACTTTAAGATTAACTGTTGCTGCTGCAGCGCTGATGTTAAGTAGTGCCGGATTTGCAGCTGTAACTTTGACTGTTCCGGAAGAAATTAAAATAGTTGCAGTTAATGATCAAGAAGTTACTGGTGGTTTATTTCGATCTACCGAGAAATATAAGCTAGATGCAGGTGAAAACGTATTAACGGTCCGTTATAGCGAATTTTTTCAACATGCTGATAATTCGCACGATATATTAAAGTCAGGTGTTGCCGCTATTCGTACTCCAGCACTGATTGATGGTCAAGAGTATCGTTTGGGTCTAGTCAATGCACCAAAAGATTTTGATGCTGCGCAAAAATATAAAGACCAGCCGATATTTGGGTTGTATGACAAATCTAATCAATTACTTGTGCAGCAAGCTGGGGCAAAGAAAGAACAAAAATCGATTTTCTCCAATGGTGTATTGGGTAATGCCGTAGATTTTACGAAGAAAGAAGCTGTGCCAGAAAATCAACCGGCACCTGTTTATGCACAATCCGTAACAGTAAAGCCAACGAACGTAGCCGTTCCTGTAGCTGCTCCAAAAAATATAGCTGTTCATCAAAATGGAGTAGATCAACAATTAATTCAGCTTTGGCAGAAGGCTAGTAAAGCTGAACGACAAAAATTCATGAGTTGGTTGGCTGAGCAAGCAAACTAAAGTTACTTTCGTAACTTTATTAGTTTTCTTGAAATCCGCGTTATTTGAAAAGTCCGTTGAATTACGGGCTTTTTAGATTGAAGAATATAAAAATCACCAAGAATTATAAAATTCGTCTTTCATAAAGCAAAATATACGGATATATTGATCTTTAAATAAGCAATAAATTGCTTTTAGTTTAAAAAATATACATTCAAGCGCAATATCGTAGAAATTTCTATGATAGGGGCTTGTGTTTGTTTTGAAACTCTATAGAATACGCTGCATACCAACGCAGACAGCTATAAACATAAGGTTTTGAGTTGTTTGATGTTGTTTTCTTATTTGCTGACGAAGCATTAAGAAGATCATTAAGAGATTATGAAGAACAACTTGTGTGGATTTTTACTGATTGATCGATCGAAATTATTTTCATTGATTGATGGTAGAAATTACTCGAAGTTTATTTGAGCAAATTTTTGTCAGTA